>JANMGF010000468.1:0-10109 GCA_031374535.1 Polyangium sp. (in: bacteria) | reverse complement strand
ATCAGGAGGCGACGAACAACTTCCACGTCTTCCTGAGCGCGCAGAACGAGTGGGGCTGCGCGGATGCGCCTCCGCAGAAGGTGAGCGCGCAGGTCGGCGACGTGCAGATCCGTCCCGACGTCGCAGGCGGGCCCGACGACGCCGCGCTCGTGGTCTGGCAACGCGACACGGGTGTCTTCGGCAGGATCTGGAAGCGGAGCGGCGAGCTCGTCCCGACGATGGGCGAGATCCCCATCGCGACGAACGGCTCCGCGCCGCGCGTCGCCGGCAACAAGGACGGCTGGGTGGTCGTCTACCAGGGCGCGGGCAACGGCGACGGCGACGGGATCTTCATGGTGAGGATCACGCCGGAGGGCGAGGTGGTCGACGAGCCCAAGATCGTGAACGACGCGCCGATGGGCGTACAGGATCAGCCCGACGTGGCGATGCTCGATGACGGTCGTTTCCTCGTCACCTGGCAAGCGGGCGGCGACGTGCTCTTCCAGCGTTATGACAAGGACGCGCTCCGCGTGCCGGGCACCGAGGATCAGAACCCCGCCAACACCACGACGGACGGCACGCAGGTCAGGCCCAGGGCGGCCGCGGGGCTCGGCTTCTTCACGGTCGTGTGGGAGGACGAGCGCGGCACGATCGGCGCGCGTTTCATCGGCGGAACCGCGGGCTTCGGTTACAACAGCGTCACGGGCCAGAACGACGCGTTCCTCGCCAACATCCCCGACCCGGCGGGCACGATGGGCATGCGCAGCGGGCCCGCGGTGGCGATCGGCGGCGCCGGGTTCGTCGCCATCGGCTGGCAGGACGACAGCCCCTCGCACTTCGGCGTGTACGCGCGACGCTTTCCGCTGCCCGTCGGTTTGTAGTGTCGCAGAGGACGCGAGCTAGTTCGCGGCAGTCTCCGCGCCCTCGCGCAGGTAGGCGATGGTGCGGATGGTGTCGACGAGCCGCTCGCGTTCGTCCGCCGTGATCCGCACGAAACGCACGCCCATCCCCGGGTTCGGGTTGTCCGAGAGCGGACGGACGGCGTTGATCCACTGCACCATCCCTTGGAGCACAAACGACGCGTCGCTGTTCGGCGGGGCAAACCGCAGCGTGAGGAGCGTGCCGATGGGCAGAGGGTCCGTCGTCCGCACGAAGATGCCGAGCTCCGAGATGTTCGTGATCGCGGCGTAGAGGAACGTCTCCTCCGTCTCGCAATCGACCGACCACGTCACATCGTATCGCTCGGAAGAACGGCGCTCGAACACGCTTCGGCTGCTCGCGGGCGCGCCTTCCTCGGGCGACGGAGGTGTCGTAGCGGTGGCCTCTTCACCCTCTGCCCCGCGCTCCGGATCACCCTCGCGACGCTCTCCCATCGAGGCGTCGCGTAGCCGCTTTCCACACGGGCGCCAAGGGAGGAGGGAGGCGCGCTTCGATCAGCGCACGCGGAGCGCGCCGCCGATGACGCGGTTCTCCTGGTTCGGGCCACGCGAGACCCGGAAACGCGTGTCTCCAGAGAAGAAGCCGAAGTAGATCGTGTAGTCGCCCGGCGTGAAGTTCGGCTCGAGCTCGAACACGGAATCGTCCACGATGATGTCGTTCGGCTGCCAGAGGTTCATCGCATACTTGCCGTCGAGGGTCGCGTGATCGCCGTTGTAGCGGCGCTGAAAGCCGTCGATGTGCAGGAAGGCCTTCCAGGTGCCGGTGATGGGCGCGAGGACGCGGTAGTAGAAACGCATGTGGTACTTGCGCTGCGGCACCACGCTGTCCACGGCCTTGCCGGCGCTGTCGTGGACCTCCCAGCCGAGCACGTCGAGCTGATCCTCGAACGCGGCGTCGACGGTCCGGAGGGGCGGAGGCGGATCGTCGAGCACCATCGCGCCGAGCGGGTTCGCGTTCGCGAGGCCCCCGAGATCACTCGAGACCAGCAAGATCTGGCTCGAGCGCGCGTCGAGCACGGGCAGGTTGCGCTCCCTGGATTTGCGGTGGAGCGAGTTGAGGCGCGGGAGGTCGTCGGCTTTGACGATGAGCCAGCGGCGATCCTGGCCCTCGGTGAGCCACTTGAAGGCCTCGGCAGGATCGTTGAACGACGAGACCTCACCGCCGTGGTGGTAGTAGGCGATCGATCGCGCACGCACGCCGAGCAGGCCGAGCGGCTCGCCGGACTTCTGGAGCCGCGCGTAGGCGTCGAAGACCTCTTTCGGGGAGAGCTGCGCGGCGAGCGCGGGGAAGTAGCCGAACGAGAGCACGGCGCCCGCCACGAGCGCGCCGAGGAGCACGCCCGCGCCACGCGGAAGGCGCGCGAGGCCGAGGGCCGTGCGGAAGCCGTCACGCAAGGCGGCGAGGGAGACGGGCGCGAGGGCGAGGGCGAGCGGCACCGCCCACCAGAGGTTCAAACCGGCGTCGATGAAGTTGCGCGGCAACCTCTGCACCGATCCCCAGCCGAGACGCGTGCCAAGGAAAAGCATCGCGCCGAGGCCCACGAGCGCGGCCTCCACGACGACCCCGGCGAAGAAGAGGTTGCCGTTCCAGAGGGCGGAGAGCTCCTTCAACCCGCGTCGGTAGTCCGCAGCGAGGCCGTCCACCCATCGCGAAACCGAGCTCGACTGCCGCTCGGCGTACCCCTCGAACCACGCGAGGGCCACGAGGAACGCGAACGCCGCCGCGGAGATACGCACGAGCGTCGCGGAGCTCTGCTCGAAGCTCTTCGGAAACGAGGGTTTGTCCACCTCGAACACGCTGAACATACGCGCCGGATCGAGCGCCATGTCGCGGTAAAGCACGAACGCGAGCAGGGCCACGCCGAGCGCGAGGGCCCGCGACGGAGGCGCGCCTCGATCGAAGTCGGCCACGGCGAGCGCCGCGACGCCCGCGAGCAGCGCGACGCCGCTCCACGGGACGAACGCGACGTGCGGCGTGAGCGCGGCGGTCACGGCATACGCGACCCCAGCGCCCACGAGCAACGCCACACGAAGGCCCACCTCACGCCTTCGGGAAGGCGCGTCGAGCTCCACGGGCGCGCGGAAGAGCCTGCCCATCGCGAAAGGCAAGAAGGCGCTCCACGGAAACAGCGCGTGGCCGAGGTGCCGGATCGTGCGATCGAACGTCGCCTCCAGGCTCGATTTTTTGGTCAGCACGAGCGCGAGACCACGCGGCAGCGGCGCGTCGGGCGAGGTGCGGAGGAGGAGCGAGATCCCCAGACCGAGGGCCACGAGCCCGAGGACGAGCGAGAGCACACCGACGGCATCCTCGGCGCGTGATCGGCCCGCGCCGAGGCCCCCGAGCGCGAGCGTGAGCCACGCGAGCCCCACCGCAAGCGCGGGCACCGCGATGCCGATCAAGAGCCCGCGCGACATGTATCCCGCCGCGAGTCCTCCCGCGCCGACGAGAAGCCAGACGCCCTTCACGAGCCACGTGCGAGCGCCGTCGACCTCGATCTCGGCGCCGTCGCGGTCTTCTCGTGCGCGGTCGAAGAGCGCGCCCGCGAGGCCCGCGAACGCGATCGAGAGCGAGGACATCGTGACGATGTCGCCGAGCATCGTCCGCGCCTGCATGAAGTAGAGCGGCATCGTGGCGAGCGCGACGGCGCCGTAAAGCGCGGCCCGCCGGCCCGAGAGGCGCGCGAGCAACTCGTGAAGCGCGACGACGCCGACAAACGCCCAGATCGCGAGCGGCAGCCGGCCGGTCCAGTCCGAGAGCCCGAACAGCCGGAAGCCGAGCGCCATCGACGTGAACGGCAGCTCGCCCATGCGCAGATCACTCAGCGTGGGCATCTCGTTGACGGCGTCGGGGAGCGCGAGGTTGTTCGCGTGGAAGACGTGGATCGCGATCCGCCGCGACAGATCGGCCGCGTCGAGCTCGTACGGATCCCAGATCCCGCTCTTTCCGAGCGTCGAGAAGAGCACCAGGGCCGCGATCCCGAGGGCGAACGGGCGGGACAACGCCGCGAGGGCCGGCGCGCGGGCGATCGCGCGGGTAGGCGCGGGCTCGCGGGGCGTACCGTCGGGGGCGCTCTCGGGGGCGGCTTCCATGGGGGGCTTCTACCGCTGCTCGGGCGAGACCGCCAAACGGGTTTGGGGTTCGGCTCGCTCGGAGGAAGGAAGCCGAAGGGCGTGGAGAACAGTGAGATGCCGTTTGAGGCCCACCTCGCTGTCTGCTATCGCGCCGCGCTGTGAAGAGCCGTCGATCCGATCCCCGCGCCGAGCGCCCCGGCCGAACGAACGAACCTTCGCGCGGCAAGCCGCCCGAGGGCGAACGAGCCGGCGCCTCCCCCGGCCGCGAGACGCGCGCGTCCCGGCCGGAGCGCGGTCGCAAAGGAGCCCGGCCCGGAGAAAAATCGCGCGAAACGTCGCAGAAACCAGGTCCTGCGGGTCGACCCGGCGCGGCGAAAGGGAGCGCGCGGAAGGGGCCTGCTCCTCTGCGCGACAAGGCACCGGGACAGGCACCGAAACAGGGACAGGGACGAACCGACACGCGGGGTCCTGGTGCGCCCCGCTCGCCCGTGCAGCGCCCAAGGCCGACGACCACGGACGATCTGACACGTGGACCGCGTGGAGGGACGGGGGATCAACGTCGCGACAAACCCGGATCCCGCCCCGCGATCGTGCCCCGCCCAGCGCCCGAGGCCACCGGGCCCTCGCGAAGCGGCACCGTGGCGCTCGTCGGCAGGCCCAACGTCGGCAAGTCCACGCTGCTCAACGCGGCCCTCCAGCAGCCGCTCGCGATCGTCTCGAAGACGCCACAAACCACGCGCGATGCGCTGCTCGGCGTGGTGCACCACGGCTCCGCCGAGATCGCGCTGCTCGACACGCCGGGTCTGCACCGCCCGCGCACACAGCTCGGCCGCGTGATGAACGCGTCCGCGCGGGACGCCGCGCGCAGGGCCGATGTCGTCGTCTTCGTGACGGACGTCGCGCCGCGCACCGTGAGGACCCAGGACGACGAGGCCAAACCCGTGACACGGCCGCTCCTGCCGCACCCGGGGGATCTCGTCCTGCTCGCGGATCTCGCGCCCGACAGGCCCGTGCTCCTCGTCTTGAACAAGGTCGATCTGCTCCGGGACAAGAAGCAAATGCTGCCGCTCCTCGAGGCGTACGGCCGGGTGCGGAACTTCGACGCGATCGTGCCCGTGTCGGCGCAACGCGAGGACGGCATCACGCGCGTGCTCGACGAGATCGCGCGCCACCTGCCCGAGGGACCTTTCCGCTACGGCGCCGACGACGTGACGGACAAACCCGCGCGGTTCTTCGCGGCGGAGTACGTGCGCGAGCAGATCCTACGCGCCACGCAGGACGAGGTGCCGCACGCCTCGGCCGTCACCGTCGATCAATATGCCGAGCCGCGCGCGCCGGGCGCAGCGGTGCAGATCGACGCGACGATCCACGTCGAGCGGACGGGGCAAAAGAGGATCCTCATCGGCACGGGCGGGGCCATGATGAAACGCATCGGCATCGCCGCGCGTGAGCGCATCGAGGATCTCGTCGGCGGCAAGGTCGTCCTCCGCCTCTGGGTGAGCGTGACCCCGGACTGGCGCGAATCTCTGCCGCGCCTCAAGGAGCTCGGATACGGCAAAAACCGCGGCGGAGAAGCGGGCGCGACGGGCGAATACGTCATCGTCGCCGAGCGGGAGGGAGACGAAGACCTCGACGACGAGGGCGAAGAGGACGAAGACCAAGACGACGAGGAGGACCTCGACGACGACATCCTGGGCGAGCCCGGCGAGGACGAGGAGAAGAAATGACGATCCGAGAAGAACAAGCAGACCGGCTGGACGAGGGCGCGTCCCCCGCGCGGGTGATGAGCGCTCCGCTGCCGATCGTCGCGATCGTCGGCCGCCCCAACGTCGGAAAGAGCACGCTCTTCAACCGACTCGTCGGCAAGAAGACCGCGATCGTGCACGACGAGCCCGGCGTGACGCGCGATCGACACTACGGCGACGTACTTTCCCACGGACGGCGGTACACGCTCGTCGACACGGGCGGCTTCGATCCCGAGAGCGATGATCCCATGCGCCAGGGGATCAAGCGCCAGATCGACGTCGCCATCAGCGAGGCCGACGTCATCGTGTGCGTGCTCGACGGCAGCGCGCCGCCGACGCCGGCCGATCACGCGGAGCTCGATCTGCTCCGGCGCGCGGGCAAACCCGTCGTCTACTGCGTGAACAAGGCGGACTCGCCCCGGGCCGACATCGACGCGGCCGATTTCTACCGCCTCGGCGCGCGGGACCTGATCGCGTTCTCGGCCCTTCACGGCCGCCGCATCGACGAGATCGAAACGGCGATCGTGACCGCGCTCCCGCCCCCGCCGCCCGAACCCGAAGAGGGCGCGGCGCCGGACGAAGCCATCCGCGTGGCGATCGTGGGCCGGCCCAACGCGGGCAAGTCCTCGCTCGTCAACCGCCTGCTCGGCGAGGAGCGCCTCCTCGTCGATTCGCGTCCGGGCACCACGCGCGACGCCATCGACACGCGCGTCACCAAGGGCGACAAATCGTTCCTGCTCATCGACACGGCCGGCATCCGGCGCAAGGCGAAGGTCACGAAGGAGGACAGCGTCGTCGAAGCGGTGAGCGTGCTCCACGCGATCCGCGCGATGGAACGCGCCGAGGTCGTGCTGCTCCTCTGCGACGCGGCCGATGGCGTGGCCGAGCAGGACGCGAAGATCCTGGGCCTCGCGGTCGATCGCGCGCGCGCCGTGGTCATCGGCCTGAACAAGGCCGACATGCTCGACAAAAAAGCCTTCGGCAAGGCCGAGGAGAACGCGCGGGACAAACTCTCCTTCGTGCCGTGGGCCCCGATCGTGCCCCTCAGCGCGAAGACCGGCCGCGGCGTCGGCAACCTCCTCGCCACCGTCATCCGTGTGGCCAAGGCCTTCCGCACGCGCGTGGGCACCGGCGAGCTCAACCGCTTCTTTGAGCAGGTCCTCGAGAACCGCCCGCCGCCGACGTCAGGCGGCCGCGCGCCGCGCCTCTACTACATCACGCAGGCCGAGACCTCACCGCCGCTCTTCGTCGTGATGGCCAGCGCCCCCGAGAAGATCCACTTCAGCTACCAGCGCTACGTCCAGAACCAGCTCCGCAAGAACTTCGGCTTCGAGGGCGTGCCAGTCCGCGTGAAGTACAAGGCACGCCGTCGCCGCGAGGAATGACGGGCTCAGTCCACACGTGGATGCGTCTCGTCGCGCACGTGTTCGGTCCCCATGTCCTTCCACACCGGCACCGAGCGGCTGAACACCTCCAGCCGCTCGATCTCCTCGTCATCGACCAGGCATCGCAGCCCGAGCACGGCTTGATTGATGCCCGTGAAGCCGAGCGCCTTCGCCAGCGCGCGTAGCCTGTCCTGCTCGTCCTCGTGGGGCTCGGCGGGAACCGAGATCGGCTCACTCGACGACTCCGCCGGCCCACGCAACGCCGACAGCGCGCTCCGCGACGGACCCACGATCTCGCGCGCGAGCTGTCGCGCCGCGATCGCGCCCCGCACGAGGTATTGCTCGCGCAAGAGCTGCGCGTTCGTCCGCCCCACACGCGCGATGAGCAACGCCTGATCCTGCCAGTCGCAGATCCGCTGCAGGCTGTACGTCGTGTTGAAGAAGATGCGCGGCGTCGGCATGAAGGCCAGCGCGTGCGCCGAGTCGATCCGCTCCTCCGACAAACGCGCCACGTCCTCGTCGTTCAACCCGTCGATGAGCGTGAGATCGCTGCCGCGCATCGGCGCCGCTTGGTTCACGCCGAGGACCGACGCCGCGCGATCCGTGACGGTGCGAAGCGCGCGCTCGCCGAGGAGCGCCACGGCCACGCCCACGATCAACGCGCCCTTGTAGCCCTGGAAGAGGTACCCCTTCTCCGCGCCGCCGTTCCCGTCATCCGGCCCCGAGAGCAGCGCCACGCCGAGGAACACCGCGGCGACGCTCACGACGAGCAACGTCCGCGCCGACCACGCCATCATGCGCGCCGTCGAATCGTTGCTGGCCGAACGAAACAGGATCTGACCGAGGTTCAGCGTGAACGACACCGTACACGCGGCGCCCACGCTGAGCGCGACGAGGTACCTGAGCTCGTTCTGCGTCCGCGCGTACCGGAGAAGGATCACCGCGCAGGCGATCAGGATCGCCGACGCGACGAACCCGAAGATCGCCGCGTGCCGCGCCATGCGCTGGACCGACTCGCGCATGAGCTCGTTCTCGTACACCCACATCCGCTCGATCTTCTCCCGCAGCTCGATGCGGTCGCGCGTCGACGTGCCCGGCGCGTAGGAGACCTTCAAGCGGAAATCGCCGCGCGCGAAGCGACGTTCGACGAGCATCGACGAGCACACCGCGAGGATCGCAGGCATCGCGCACGCGCCGAGCGCCCGCAGCCGCGCGATGCTCGACATGTTGATCTCGTTGAGCTCCCCGAGATCCTGGTACGCGACGACGAGCATGCCGCCCAGGCAACCCAAGAGGATCCACCGCACGAACGAAGGCGCCACGAGCGCGATGAACCCGAGCAGCACCCGGAAGCGCTCCTCGCCCGACTGCATCGCCTCGGTCAACGATCCGCCCAGCATCGAATGCAGGAAGAAGACCACGATCCCGATCGCGAGCCCCGACCCCACCTCCGCGACGTACGGGGGCCGGTTCGGCGCGGCAAACCTGAAAAACAGGACCGCGCCGGCGTAGGCCGCGATCACGACGAACGACACCGCGAGGCCGCCGAGCACCTTCGATCGGGGTCGCGCTTCGACCGGGGGTTGTGGCAGATCGACGATCCGCGGCGGCGCGCCTGGATTGCGGGCCGGATCGAAGTTTTTTCCGGGCACGTGCCGGAGGGTCGGTGGGGACACCGGCGGGTCGGCGGAGGGCGCGGGATCTCGGTCGGGCAAGGGACCTTCCTTCGCCCTCATCGTACCCGCCGGGGGCCCCCCTTCCGCCTTGAAATCGGCGCCTTCGACGCGCTCGTCCTCGGGCCTTCAGCGACGCGTGGAGGACATCGTGCGCCGCGTGCCGCGGTGGGTCTGGGTGCGGTCGCCCGGCTCCTCCCATTCGTACACTTCGGCGTCCGGCGGCGGACGGAAGGCCTTTCCATGCAGGCCGCCCGGGTGCTCGCCGCTCTCGTAGCGGGCGTCGCTCTCCTGGCTGCTGATGCCGCCCGCCTGCGCCTCCGCGATGCGTCGGATCGTGCGCTCGTCGGCTGTCTGGGGCCTTCGATGCATCACGCGTGTCGACGCGCGCCGCCTCTGCACGAGCCATGTCGCCGCGACCACGCTTGCAAGGAGCCCGACCGCGCGCTCGACGCCGGCCCATGCACCACGGGCGCGGCGACGCCAACTGCGAGGGATGTTCATGCGTGAAACGTTATGGAGGCAGGACCCGATCGTAAAGCGTCCCGGGCCTCGGAGACGGGCACGAAATGGCCGCGGCGGGAAGAGATCGCCTCATTCCCGCCGCAATCGCGCAATCGCCTGGAGCTCGCCCGCGCGTTATTTCTTCTCCGTGACCCGCTGTCGCATCTGACACATCAGATCACACACCTCGAGCGGCAAGCTCTTCGGCGCCTCCGGTAGGACCTTGGCCTTCGGCGTCTGCGTGGGCTCGCTCGGCTTCCGCGGCGCGGTCGCGATCACCCGTTCTGTCGGCTTCGGTAGCGAAGGCGTCGCCACTTCCTTCGGGGGCGGAGGCGTCGTCACCACGACCACGGGCGGCGCGGGCGGCGTCGCGGCGCGCTGGGCTGCGGCCTCGAAACGCGGCGAAACGCGCCCTCCCAGCGTCATGACCTCCGCTGTCGGGCGCGCGCTCGCGGCCCCGATGGCCATGGCCGAGGCCAGGACCGCGACGAGCGACGCGGCGACCCACCGCCCTTTGCGCGTCTTTCTCCCGACGCGTTCGGTCGGCTCGTCAGCCATTGCCATCGGAGGCGGCAACGAAGGCGAACCAAACGGAAAAATCGGCACGTGCGTGGCGACCGGCGCGGCGTTCTCCGGGATCTGCGCCGCGAGGGCCTTCAGATCGATGAGACCGGAGTCGTCCTTGCGTACGGTCGTTTCCTTCGGCGTGGGTGCGTCGTTCGAGGCCTGGGCCACGAGTGAGGTCAGCGAAAACATCACCGAGCCGTCCTCACGCGGTCCCGGGGCCTCCCTCGACGAAATCGACGGGTTGGA
>JANMGF010001582.1:0-5850 GCA_031374535.1 Polyangium sp. (in: bacteria) | reverse complement strand
GCCATCTGCTCGACCAGCTGCTCGCTGTGGACGAGCACGTCGAGCATCCTCCACTTCGGATCGAGCAGCCCTCCGTAGACCCGCAAGAGATCCGAGGCCAGCGTGTCGCCGAAGCTCTCGAGCACGAGTGGCGTCGACATGCCCGAGAGGCGCGACACGCTCGACACGAGCGCATACAGATCCTCGCCCGGGTACGACTGCGCGGGCAGGTACACCCGATCGCCGATGCCCGCGTCCTTTCGGACCGTGTGCCACAGCTCTTCGCCGAGGCGTTCGCGTACGAAGTTCTGGAACCCGAGGAGAATGACGCCCAGCACCACGGCCCCCTGCCTCGCCGTGGATCGCTCCACGATCGAGCGAGGCGCAAGCGGAATCAGCTATGCAAGATCAGCGCCCGGGCTCGCCGCATGTGCTTGGCTCGGCATTCTCTGCGCGCTGGCGTGGCGCGTGGCGCGCGTGGGGCGTCGGCTCACGTTCACCCGCGCATTTTTGCACGACGATGGATTGCGTCTTTGCAATACGCGTCGGCTATTTGCCGAAGTTGACGTTGTCCCAGTTGCGCTTCTTGCTCTTCGACTTTTTCGACGACTCGGTGCCCGTCGAGGCGGGGCGACTTTCATCTTCGCCTGCGCCGGCGTTCGTCCGGTTCGTCGAGCCTGCTTCGGGGGACGTCTCGTCGTGCCCGCGGAACACCGCGATGCTGACGAACAGCAGGATCAGACACACGAGCGCTCCGATGAGCGCGGGGATCAGCGGGATCTTCCTTGGGCCCTGGGTTTGGGGCGTCGTTGCGGCGAGCCCCATCAAGCTCTTCGCGAAGGGCGCCGGCGTGTGCGCGCCCGATGTCGGTCCGGCGATCTCCGGCTTGCTCGGCGACGTGTTTGGCGGGTTCGGCGTCGAGGGCAACGACGCTCTCGACGGGTTCGTCGAGGGCGGGGCCGTCGGGCTCGCCGGCGCGTACGGCGCTGCGGCGATCGGGGCCGGCGCGGGCGCTGGTGCTGGCGTCGCCGCGGGGCTCGGCGTCAAACCCAGGCTCGTCACGCTCGCCATCACGGTCGGCCCGTACAGGATCGAAGCGTTCGCCTGCGCGGCCGTCGACGACCTCGGGCCCGCGTCCATCGGGTTGTTTTGCTGCGACGGCCTGGTCACCGAGGTCCCGAGCCCGGCTGCGGTCGGCGCGTCCCGAAAGACGTCACCCGTGCCTGCGTCGAGCGGAGGCGGCGGCACCGTGGGCGCTTCCGCGAAATCTGCGTTCCCCGACGCAGCGGCCGCCGGGATCAACACGTTCGGCAATTCGCCTGCCGCGAGCCGCTCCATCGCGTACGGCGGCGGCTCTCCGCGCAGCAGCGCGCGCACGTCGCGTTGCATCGTCGCCGCGTCCGGATACCTCCGCTCGACCCGGTAGGCGAGCGCTCGGTCCACCACCATGCAGAGCGACGCAGGTACCTCCGGGGCCACCGTCGCGAGGGCTGGCGCCGGCTCCGTCGACATCTTCACGAGCATCTCGGAGTCCGTGTTCGCCTCGTGGATGCGCCGCTTCGCGAGCAGCCGGAACATCACCGCGCCCAGCCCGAACAGATCCGCGCGCCCGTCGATCTCCGCGCCTCGGATCTGCTCCGGCGGCATGTACGGCAGGGTCCCCAGCATCGAGCCGATGCGCGTCTTCACGGCCTGCGACGAGTTCCGCAGCTGCGCGATCCCGAAGTCGACCACCTTCACGTGGCCCGAGCTCAGCACGAACACGTTGTCGAGCTTGATGTCGCGGTGGACGATGTTCTGCGCGTGCGCTGCGCCGAGCACCTCGAGCACCTCGTCGGCGTACCGCAACATCTCCCCGCTCGGGATCCCGCCGAGCCGCTTCACGCGTGCCGCGAGCGACTCGCCTTCGAGAAGCTCCATCACGATGAACGGCAGCCCGTCGTCGGTCGCGCCCATGAACAGGACCTCGACCGCGCCCCGGTGACGGAAGCTCGAGAGAACGCGGGCTTCCTGCTCGAAACGCGCGCGCAGATCCGCCTGACGCGCCACCTCCGGGTGGAGAATCTTGATCGCGTCGCGCCGGCCAATCGCCTGCACGCCCACGTACACGGCGGCCATCCCGCCCACGCCGATCAGGCTCTCGAGGCGCCACGTCTCGCGCAACGTGATCCCGATTCGCCTCTCCCAGAGCTCTCGATCCTCCATGCGGTGACCCCGATATGACCGTTTCCACGCGGCCCGGTCAAGCGCGGCCCTCGTGCTCTCGCGTCGTGACCCACGCCCCCGGAAAGCTTCAGCGCGAGCGAAAGCCCGTCCTTCGTCCGAAGTCAAGCGAGAATCCGACCATTCGTGCACGGAATCGGGGTAGGATACGATCAGCCGGCTTGCCTGGCGCGGGCCGCTCGTGGAGGTTTGACGTGCGGGTGCAATCGAATTCGCGTGGGCTCGCGGCCCTGGTCGCCATCGTTGGTCTGGCCGTGATGGCTCCTTTTGCCGGATGTGGTGGGGATGAACCGAGCCGAACGACCGGGGCCGGCACAGGAGGTGCGGGCGGTCAAGGCGGCGCAGGCGGCGCGGGCGGCGAGGGCGGCGACGGCGGCAAGGGCGGCGCGGACGTGTGCGGCGACAAGGTCGTCGAGGGCACCGAGGCGTGTGACGACGGCAATACCAACGGCGGCGACGGCTGCGAGAACGATTGCTCGTTCACCTGCAACAACGCGAGCCCCGTGTCCGGCGACGCGAAATGTGACGACGGCGATCCCTGCAACGGCGCCGAAAAATGCAGTGACAATCACGCCTGCGACCCAGGGACGACCGCCGCCAACGGCACCCAATGCGGCATGGGCAAGGTCTGCAATGCGGGCGTCTGCGTCGACGACACCTGCGGCGACGGCTTCGTCAGCGCCAGCGAGGAGTGCGACGACGGCAACATCGTGAGCGGCGACGGCTGCGATTCCTGTAGCTTCGGCTGCGTCTCGAACGACCCGGCGCGCGACTGCTCGAACATCGATCCGTGCGTCGGCACCACCTGCGACGACGCCACGCATACCTGCGGCAAGCCGCTCGCCTCTGGCCAGGTCTGCGCGATGGGCGCGGTCTGCGTCAATGGCGCCTGCACCCCCACCGTTTGCGGCGACGGCGCCGTGGATCCGGGCGAGACCTGCGACGACGGGAACCTCGCCAATGGCGACGGCTGCGACGCTGATTGCACCCTCTCCTGCACGGACCCCGCCGCGGATTGCCCTGCGGCCCCGGCCTGCCAGGTCGTGACCTGCAACGCGAGCAACGTCTGCGAAAACGCCGGCGATCCCGCGCTGAATGGACAGATGTGCGCCGCGCCGAACTTCGTCTGCCAGAACGGCGCGTGCCTCCCGCCGAGCGCGGTCTGCGGCAATGGCAACGTCGAGATGGGCGAAGCATGCGACTTCGGCCCAAAGAACGGCCCCGGCGCTGGCTGCGAGATGACCTGCCAGTTCTCCTGCGACGCCGATGCCAACTGCGTCGACGCCGAGACCTGCAATGGCAGTGAGACGTGTGTCGCCGTGATGGTGGACGGAAAAGCGGGCAAGGCTTGCTCCGCGGGCATCCCCGAGGCCACGTGCGCCCTCTGCGCCGGCGGCTTTTGCACCGGCGGCTCCTGCAAGCCCTCGAGCTGCGGCGACGGCTGCGTCGACGCGATGACCGACGAGCAATGCGACCCGCCCGGCAGCGCCGTCTGTGACGCGATGTGCAAGCTCCTCCCGGTCTGCGGCAACGGCGTCCGCGAGGCGGGCGAGCAATGCGACGACAGCAACACGGGGAACCTCGACGGCTGCGACTCCGCGTGCAAGTTCGAGCAGATCCAGCGCGCCATTTGGCTCAAGATGCAGTTTGGCACGGACATGTTCTGCACGGTGAACCAGCTCGGCAGCGCCATTGCGAGCGTCGCGCAGGGCGAGCTCCAGACCTCGCTCGACGACGGCGTGCTGGACGGCTCGATCAGCATCATGTTCAAGACCCTCGGCCTCGACGATCTCAGCGGCACCACCGATCCCCAGATCGAGCTCGGCGCCCTGGGCGGCGCCCCCTTCATCCCGATGGGCGCCATGTACAATGGCACCGCCGATCTCGATTGGTGGTACGTGACGGACACGCTCTCCATCGACGCGAACCGCAATCCCCTGGAGAAGCTCGCGGGGGCCATCAATGCCAAGGTCCTCACCGCGGGACCGGGCAACCTCACGCTCGCCATCATCCTCGCGGACACGCCTGCTCGGCTCAAGATGAGCAACGCCCGGCTCCTCGCGTCTGTCGGCGCCGTGAGCACGCCTCTCTCCTCGGCGGGCGATCCGCCGGGCCACCTCGCCTCCGAGAACCTCGATCCGGCGCTCCAGAGTTATACGACCAACGGGCAACCCAACGACAATGGCGCCGGCAAGCTCTGCGGTAACGTCACTGCGGCCTCGCTTGCCCAGGTCCCGGCCCCCGCGAACCTCATCGTCGGCGGCGCCCTCGCCTGCGGCCAGGGATACACCGCGGCGAACTCCCTGCTCGACGTCCTCATCGGCGGCTGCACGGTCTTCGGCTTCGTCACGGCCATCAACGTCCGCCAGCCCGATCAGGCCGATCCGGGCGCGTCTGTCGCGGGCGCGGGCCACCCCTACACGCTCCAGCGCAACGCCATGACGAAGGCCGTCAACGGTTGCCGGGACAAGAACATGGTGTCCGTCGACCTCGATACCTGCCTCAACGCCGCTGCGTACTCGTCCTTCTTCAAGTTCGCGACGGATCGCGTGATCGCCAGATAGGGAACATCCCCTCTTCCCGCCTCCCGCGGTTTCGGCTACCGACATCTCCATGCAGCCCGAGACCGCGGTTCGTCACGACGTATCTCGCCTCACGGAGGAGGATCTCTACCTCTTCGCCGAGGGCACGCACACGCGCCTCTACGAAAAGCTCGGCGCGCACCCAATGGTGGTGGACGGGGTCTGGGGCACGTACTTCGCCGTCTGGGCCCCTGAAGCCGAGCGCACCTCCGTCGTCGGGGATTTCAACGACTGGAACAGGGAAACGCACCCCCTCGCGCGCCGCGGCACCTCGGGTATCTGGGAAGGCTTCCTTCCCGGCGTCGGGCACGGCGCCGTCTACAAATACTTCATTGCCTCCCGTTTTCAGGGATATGTCGTCGAAAAGGCCGATCCTTTCGGTCTCCGCCACGAGATCCCGCCGAAGACCGCCTCCGTCGTCTGGGACTCTGCCGCGCGCGCCAAGGAGCCCGCGAAGCCCCGCCGCAAGCGGACGACACACGACAAACCCATTTCGATCTACGAGGTCCACCTCGGCTCCTTCCGCCGCATCGTCGAGGAGGGCAATCGCTCGCTCACCTACCGCGAGCTCGCCGTGGAGCTGCCCGAGTATGCCTCGCGTATGGGCTTCACCCACGTCGAGCTCCTCCCCGTCATGGAGCACCCGTTCTTCGGCTCGTGGGGCTACCAGATCACTGGATTTTACGCGCCCAGCTCGCGTTTTGGCGACCCCGATGATTTCCTCCACCTCATCGACGCCCTCCACGAGGCTGGCCTCGGCGTCATCCTCGACTGGGTCCCCTCCCATTTCCCCTCCGACGAGCACGGCATCGGGTATTTCGACGGCACCTACCTCTACGAGCACGCCGATCCGCGGAAGGGCTATCACCCCGACTGGAAGAGCCTCATCTTCAATTATGGCCGCCACGAGGTGATGAGTTTCCTCCTCTCGAACGCCCATTTCTGGATCGATCGGTACCGCGCCGACAGCCTGCGCGTCGACGCCGTCGCCTCCATGCTTTACCTCGATTACTCGCGCAAGCAGGGCGAGTGGATCCCGAACCGTTATGGAGGCCGCGAGAACCTC
>JANMGF010001564.1:0-6213 GCA_031374535.1 Polyangium sp. (in: bacteria) | reverse complement strand
CTCCTGTCGGCCGTCCGCGCCGGGCTCGGGCCATTCCGCACGGTCTTCGGGATCAAGCATCATCACGCGCGCGGCGAGCTTGGCTGGGAGCTCTATTTCTATGATTTCCAGCGCGCGCATGCCGACCTCTCGATCGCCCGCGTCGCTTCGATCCTCGCCCCCCACCTCCGGGTGACCGGACGGGAGCCCCGGCCGCTGCCCTGGCACATGTTCAGCGTCGAGCTCGGCCCGGCTGGGCTGCTCGAGGGGGCGCCTTCGGCCATCGACATCTACATCGACATGCGCTCCTACAAGTGCGAAGGGAGCGAGCTCGTCTTCGAGAACGTTTACACCTTCCATGACGCGCGCGCCGAAATCGAGGAGGTCCTGCACCGCGTCCGCTCGTGTATTCATTTCGACCCGAGCCGGGACGCGCTCCACCGGCTGATGCCACCACACCTGTTCAATTGCCGGAAGATCTGCGTCGCGAACAAGCGGCACGCCGACGCGATGTATTTTTCGCGGATCCCCACCCCCGCGCTCTCGCGTTTCCTCCGCGATCATCAATGGCCCGAGGCGCTCCGGGACTTCGTGCGCACGCGCGAGGAGCCGCTTGGCCACCTGCTCTGGGACGTGGGAATCGATTTCCGGGCGATCGACGGGCGCGCGACGACCCTCAAGAGCGGGATTTATGGGAGCTTCTGAGCCGCAATCCCCCCTGCCGGAGGGCGGCGACGTCCGCTTTCTCCCGCCTGCGGTTCCGTGGCCGTCCGAGAGCCTGATGGTCACCTTCGCGTTCCGGTGCAACATCGCCTGCACCTTCTGCATGGTCGAGGACGCGCTGAACGTGCTGCCCGGGACCTCGCTCGAAGCGTTCCAGCGCGCCGTCGAGGATCGCTCGATGCTCGACGGCGTCTCGCGGATCATCTTCAGCGGCGGCGAGGTCACCCTCGCCAAGGACCTGCCCGCCTATGCCGCGTTTGCCCGATCGCTCCCCGGAATTCGTCACGTGCGCATCCAGACCAATGCAACGCGCCTCGGCGACCGTCGGGCCCTCCGCACGCTGATGGACGCCGGCATCGACGAGTTTTTCGTGTCCTTCCACGCTCCGGAGGCAGCGCTGTACGACAAGCTGGTGCAACGCGAAGGCAGCTTCGAATCGATCCTCGCGGGCCTCGAGAGCATCGTGGCGGAGGGCGGAGCGCTGTCGACCAATACGGCCATCGTGGCGCCGAACCACGACCACCTCGAGGCGATCGTCGAGCGGCTCCTGCCATTTCGCCCGCAATCGGTGGAGTTCTGGAACTACTGGCCCCGCGGGGACGAGGAGGCGCAGCGCCAGATGGCTGCGCGCGTGGGCGACGTACGGCCGCACCTCCTCAGCGCGCTCCGCCTCGCGCTCCAGAACGGCATCTCGCCGGTGGTGAAATGGTTTCCGCGCTGCCTGCTCGGGCCCTTCGCGCGTTACCTCGACAACGCCCAGCCGAAGGCCTTGATCGACGACGCATACTGGGCCCGCGAGCCGGCATATTCGTGCATTTACGAGGGGATCTGCGCCGACGCCGGGAGCGCGTGCTCGGGCCTCAGCCACAGCTATGTCGAGCAGCACGGCTGGGAGGAGACCCTGCTTTTGGCGCGCAGGCAGGAGGCCGGCGCGAGCCGCCCGAAGGAAGCGCGCATCGAGACGCGCTCTCTCGTGAAGGACGCGGGGGAAAAACGCACACACGCGGCCGCCGTCGCGGCGTGGCTCTCGCAGTTCGATCTCGCCCCCGGCATGGTCATTGTGGGGTTCCGGCTGCGCGGCGCGGCGCTCGGGCGGGGCGTCGCCATGCTCGCGCTCCAGTTCGAGCGGGACGGCGAACGGATCGAGGTGCGCCTCTGCCCTCGGGATCCGCGCCGCCCCGCGTTCACGCGCACGGCAAGCTACGACATGATTTACGCGCGCGTGCCCCCGGCGCTCGAACCCGCAGCGCAGCGGCTCACCGAATCCCTCGCCCGTACCATCGCCGCGCAGGATCGAGGCGGCAGGAGCCTGCCTGGATGAACGATCGCGCCCGAACCATCCCCGCCGAGCGTTATACCTCGCCAACCTGGCTCGCGCGGGAGCTCGAAGCGGTGTTTGGCACAGCCTGGCTCCTCGCCGTGCACGCCTCCGAGCTCGAGGGCGCGGGCGCGTTCACCACACTCGACGTCGCGGGGGAGTCGATCCTGATTGCGCGGAGCGACGACGGCGCGCTGCGCGCATTCTACAACGTCTGTCAGCACCGCGGCACTTTGCTCTGCGCACAATCACGCGGGCGCGCGGCGTCGTTCCGTTGCCCCTACCACCACTGGGAGTATACGACCGACGGCCGCCTCTTGCGCGCACCCGGCGCCGGCTCGGCGGCCCTCACGGAGGAGGGGCGCCCGATCTCCCTCCGCCCCGTACATTGCGCCGAACGCTTTGGCTTCGTCTGGATCTCGATGGCTGAAGCGCCTCCCGATCTCGACGCCCACCTCGCGCCCATCGCGACCGAGCTTACCCGTCATCGACCGGAAGAATATCGCCTCGTGAGCGAGACCGTGGTCGAGATCGAAGCGAACTGGAAAACGTCGGTCGACGTCAACAACGAAGCATACCACCTGCCCATGCTCCACCCCGAGCTCTGCGACGTCGTCGACGCCCGCGGGGCCCGGTTTTTCCGGAGCGGCGATCACTCGACCCTTTCGCTCCCGATCGGCCGGCCCGGACGCGAGGTTGCGCCTGACGAGCGTATCTCCGAGGGATTGCGGGGGCTCCTCGCGCGGCTCGGCGTGAAGGATTTTCCGAACGACGGGCGCGTCGCCGACGTGCGCCCCGCCATCACGCGCGCCTTCCGCGAGCGTGCGCAGCGCGGGGGCTTCGACCTCTCCGCGAGGTCCGACGACGACCTCGCGCGGAAGGAGCAGGTCCACGTATTCCCCAACGTGCAGATGAACTTTCTCCCCTTCTCGCTCGAGCTCTACCGGCACCGCCCCCACCCGACCGACCCGTCGCGTTGCTGGTTCGACGAGCTCACCTTCGAGCGTCACGGGAGCGGCGCCGCGCCAAACCCGACCCGCCGCCGCATTCGCCACGGAGAACAGGATCTCGGGCCGGTGATGGGCGCCGACGTCGACATCCTCGCCCGCTTGCAGGCCGGGATGCGCTCGCGTGGCTTTCGCGCTCTCCGCCTCACCGAGGGCGAGCTCGGCATCGCTCACATGCACCACGTACTCGAGGAATGGCTCTCGCGAGGGAAAATGCCGTGAGCCTCACGCCCGCCGAACAGCAGGCGTTTGCTCGAGACGGGTATCTCGTCCGGCCGGACGTGATCTCTCGGGCGACAGCGCACGCGCTGAACGCGCGTTTGTCGCAGCTCATCACCCATTGCGCGGCCGAGCACCTCGATGGCACGCGGGCGAGCCTCGCATTCTGGGACATCCTGCGCGGCTCGCGTGACGATGCGTCCGTCTGCTGGGACCTGTCGCGCGGACAGATGCCGGCCCGCGCAGAGGACTGGGAGGCGCGGGCGATGCGGGTGGGGCACGGGCTGCATCGCGTCGACGAGCTCTTCGTCTCGGTGGCGCGCGGGCCAGCCATCGGCGGCGTTCTTTCGGCCCTCGTGCCACCACCCGCCTGGATCGTGCAATCGACCGTCGTGTACAAGCAGCCCCGGTCCGACGTCGTCCAGTTCGGCCTGCACCAGGACGCGGCGTATCTCACGACGGAGCCGGAATCGCTGGTGCTCGCGTTCGTGGCCCTCGACGACATGGACGAGGAGAATGGGGCGCTCTCCGTGGTGCCGGGGACGCACAGAGGCCCCCTGCACGTGGCGCTCGCCCTGGGCCCCGAGGGGTTTTACCCTGTGGAAGGACGGCCGCGACCGGAGCGCGATGACGCGCCGGTGCTCCTCCCCATGCGACGTGGAACCGTGGTGTTCGTCCACGGACGCACGCTCCACGCCTCCGGGCCGAATCGCTCGACCCGGCCGCGGCGGGCCCTCATTATCCACGTGATGAGCGGAACGTCGCGACTCTCGCCGAATACGTGGTTGCAGCCGCCCCCCGAGGGCTTCGTGTCGATCTGATGCCTGGGCTCGGCGCTCCTCCCCCGGTTCGCCTCGATCGCGCGTGCGCGCTGCGAGAGGTCCTTTTCTCGCGCGCCGGCGGTACGGAGGCCGAGGGACGTTTGCTCGACGCGGTGATCGCCCGCTTCGCCGAGGATCGCCGGCATTCCTCCGACATCCTCGAATGGTCCCTCTCCGAGGACGAACGTGGCGTGGATACGGCGCGTTTCTCGTACGCTTTTCCTGGGTTCGTCCGCGCGCGCGAGGACGTGACGCGCGCCGTGCTCGCCTGGGCCGACGGCCTCGGGGAAGGCGCCTCGCGGGCGGCCAGGAGCGTGCTCCGCGCGGCACGAAGCCCCATGGTCGAGCAGATCCTCATGGGGTACGCGCGTGGCACGGGGGGAGGCCCCCCGCGCACCAAGTTTTATCTTCAATTTCGCGACGGCGCAGGCCCGGCGGCGCTGGATCTCTCGCGGGCGATCCTCGGGACGCGGCGCGCCACGCAATCGGACGGCCTCCCGCTTCACCTCCTCGGACTGGACATCGGCCCCGAGGGGCTCGCGGGCGCAAAGCTCTACTTCGAGCACGTCGGCGAATCGGCCCCCGCCCCGGGTTTTTCCGGTCCCGTCCGGAACGCGCTCTGGATCCATCGCCTGCGGCATCCGGACGATCCCGCATTCGAGGCGCCGGCCGAGATCGATTTCGCGCTCGTCGATTCGGCCTGGGACGCCCTCGCGAGCTCGCCTGCGCTCGCGCCCCATGCTGCGGCGCGCGCGGCGTTCGAGGCGCTCGGACGTACATTCCGGCTCCGTGCTCGCCGCGCCTCCCTCGGGCTCCGCGGCGCGCACAAGCTCAATATTTATTATGTGCTCGACGAACGGGAGCGGTGACGAACTCGATCACGGAATCACGTCGAGCGTGCGCCGGGCCGGGAGCGCGCCGCGCGCCGGGACGATCAGCCGCGCCGAGAGGCCGTCGATGCGTGATACCAGCGAGGCCGGAGGCGCCTCCCCCCCGGCACCGCGCCGATAACTGACACCGAACTCCGCGGCGCGTCGATAATACCGCCCGCCTTCGATCGCCCGACGAACCTCGAGCAAGAGCTCCCCTTCCGGCGCTCGCACCTTGATCAGCAGCGCGGCCGATTCGACCCACGCGTCCACGAGCGCGAGCGGGCTCTCTTCGGCAATGGTTTGCCCGAGCTCGCGGCGCGCCGCGGCAGGCAGCTCGTGGCGATGGGCCTCACGAGATGCGTTTTCGGCGCCCATCCGCCGCTCCTTCGGGAACGTCCACGTGCCGTTCGAGGACTCGGCGCCGAGGGTCCGGGCGAGATCGTCGAGGTGGCGACGTTCCCCCTCGATGGCCTCGGGCGTCCAGCCTGGCGCCGAAAGAATCTTCAGGCTATCGGGATCGAAATCGAGATCCCGGCGCGAGGACCAGCGATCCATGAGCGCGTCCGGGAGCACGATGCAATGATAGACCCGCACCCTGCACGGCAGCTCCAGCGCGCGCTCGACAGAGGCGCGGAACTCCCGCGGACCGTCGCCGGGCAAACCCAGGATGAGCTCCGCGTCGAGCTCGGCGATCTCCGCGAGCTGCGAGACGATCCGGGTAAAACGCGACTCCTTGAACGACCGATTCACCTCGGCGAGCGAGGCCGCGTTGAACGACTGGATCCCGAGGTCGACGAGCGGCCGCTTGATATCGGAGAGGAAGCGGAGGTGCTGATCGTGGAGGTGCGTCGGGTACACCGAGGCGAAGAGGCGGTGATGCTTCAGGTATCCGACCCGCGCCTCCGCGTTCGCGAGGTTGCGGAAGGCGCGCGAGTTGAGGTTCAGCCCCGCGTCGACGAGCTGCGCGTTCGGGGCGTCGATGGCCGCGAGCGCCGCGAGCTCGCGCGTGACGTAGTCCTCCGAAAACACCTTGTCGGGCGCGTCCATTTTGCCCCATTGGCAAAACTGGCAGCCCATCGGGCAACCTCGGTACGTCTCGAAGGCCACGGTGCGGCCGCCCGGGACGAGCCCCATCACGACGGGCGAAGGGAGATCGTCGAGACGGAGATTCGCAGGGCGGTCCGCGGTCTGCGCGAAGCCTGAGGGCCCTCGCACGTCGAGGCCAGCCACGCCCGCAAGTGAGCTTGGGTCGAGAGAGGGCAACTTGGCGATCT
>JANMGF010001556.1:0-1764 GCA_031374535.1 Polyangium sp. (in: bacteria) | reverse complement strand
ATGCGCCCCCAGGAGCACGATCTTCCGGCCGTTGTACGTGAAATGATACTCGGGACAATCCCGCGAAAATCGGTACGTCGGCCCCACCGTCCCGTTCAGCGGGAACTGCTCGTCCTTGTGCGAGACCACCTTCTCGAGCGGGATCTTCGAGATGATCCCGATGTCGATGGCGCGCGGATCATTGCCGTCCACGAGCCCGATGGCCGTGTATTTCCCGCCGAGCTCGCTCTCTACGAGGTCCGCGAGGGCGGCCTCGTTCTCCACCTCCTGGAGCACGGCCACGTCCGGATCCAGCGCCGCCAGCACCACGCCGATCGCCTTGCGATGCGCCACGTATTGGGCGGTGGTCCTCACCACCTCGTCGAACGCCGCGCTGTCATTCTTGTCGTTCAGATAATTACGCACGTTCCAGTTGAGCACCCGCAGCGGCAGCGGATCTTTCGGCGCGCCTCCGCCCGCCCCGCCGCCTCCACCGCCGCCCGATCCTCCGCCGCCCGCGTCGCCGCCCGAGCCATCGCGGACACGGCCCTCCTGACCACATCCGGCGCTCATCGCGGCGCAAAAGACGAGCAATGTGGCGACCCACGCGCCGCTCGCCGCGCGCCTCCTTTCGCGAGCGAAACCATCCGGGGACCCAAGCCGACCGCGCGAGACGAGAGAGCGGAGAGAAGCATGCGACATCCGTCGAGTGTCACGTCCCCATTCCGGCGCGGCAAGTCCCTCGTCGTTCGAACCGCACGACGCGCCGCGTGGTCAGGCACGCGACCAGCCGTGACCACCTGGTGACCGACCTTTACAAGGCTTCGGGATCCATGCGAGGATCAATCCTCCCAGGCATACGCCTGGATTCTTTTTGCAGGAGCCCAGTATGCAGAAGTTTTTGCGCGCCAGGTCGTTCGTCGGCGCTCTTTCCTTGATCGTCGGCGTGACGGCATTCGGGTGCGGCGACGGATCTTCGAGCTCGACGGGCTCGGGCGGCTCGGGCGGCGACGGCGGCCGCGGAGGCGCGGGGGGCGCCGGAGGAATCGGCGGCTCGGGCGGGCAGGGGGGGACGGGCGGGACGTCCGTTTGCAACGACGGCGAGACCCAGTCCTGCTACGGGGGGCCCGACGGCACCCAGGGCATCGGTACGTGCAAGGGCGGCACGGAGACGTGCGTCAATGGACAGTGGTCCGCGTGTGCCGGCGAGGTCGTCCCGAACCCCGCGGGGGACGTCTGCGACGGCCAGGACGACGACTGCGACGGCCAGGCCGACGACAACATCGCGCAGATCACCTGCGGCCTCGGCGCCTGCTCCGTCACCGTCGAGGGCTGCACGGACGGCGTCGCAACCGAATGCACGCCGCTCCCCCCGCCCTCGCCCTCCGAGACGTGCGACGGCTCCGACGACAACTGCGACGGCCAGATCGACGAGGGCTGCACCTGCGTCGACGGACAAACCCAGTCCTGCTACTCGGGCGGCGCGGCCACGAAGGGCGTCGGCGAATGCAAGGACGGCACGCAGACCTGCGCCGGCGGCGCCTGGGGCCCCTGCGAGGGAGAGACCCTGCCCGTGAACGAGGCCTGCGACGGCCTCGACAACGATTGCGACGCCATGGCCGACGAGGAGCTCGGGCAAACCACCTGCGGCGCCGGGGCTTGCGCGAATACGGTCGAAGCCTGCGTCGGCGGCGTGCCCCAGACCTGCACCCCGGGCAACCCCGGGATGGAGACCTGCAACGGCATCGACGACGACTGCAACCTCTTCATCGACGACGGCCTCGG
>JANMGF010001489.1:0-5665 GCA_031374535.1 Polyangium sp. (in: bacteria) | reverse complement strand
CCGCGCAAGCTCTGGGTCACCATCGGCCCCTTCATGGGGTGAAAATCGGGGTCGACGGGCAGGGGCGGAAGGAACGGCCCGGGATTGTTGAGCACCGTGCCGTCGGGGTTGCCGAGATCCCAGGCGAGGTCGTCCAGGTCGCCGAAGACGTGGCAGCTCCCGCAGGCCGACTCACCATTGCTGGACGAGAGCCGCGCGTCGTAAAGGAGGGGCCGGCCCTCCACCACGGTTTGCGGCTCCGGGTTGTGCATTCTGTGGTGCGCGACCTCGTTCCGCGTCGTGGTATTCACGACGGAAATACCGTTATCGAAGCGGGTGAGGACGTACATGCGTTGCCGGCCCTCGTCGAGGACCATTCCCGTCGGGCCGCCGCCGCTCAGCGCGATGTGGTTCGTCGTGCTGGGCACGAAGGTGTTGTTCTCGAGCGCAGCCGTGTTGTAAACGCCGATCTTCGAGGATCCGAAGGCGGCCACGTACAGGGTGGTGCCGCTGCTCGACACGGCCATGCCGAGCGGCTGGGAGAGGCTCCTGTCGTTCACGGACTTGGGGGCCGGATGGACGTCGTAATCGATGTGTTTGTTGAGGTGCCGCCGAGCGACGCCCTTCGGACCGAGCACCGAGATCTGGGCTTCGTGCAGGTGGCCCTGGAGGGTCTCGCCGGCGAAATCGCCCGGCCCCTCGAAACGCAGGTCGTTGCGGGCCTCGGTGTTGCTTACGTAGACCTTCCCGCTCACCGGATTGACGGCCATGTTGTAGAGGACCGTCCCCACGCCCGTGAAGAATCCGGAGGAGCCCGCGACTTGCGTCGGGGGGTTTGCCAGGGCGTTGATGACGAAGACATCCTTGTCGGGCAGCGAGAATGGGATCGCGTCGTCCCAGGGACGGCCGAGAACGTCCCGGAAACCCGTGCCGTCGTGCTTGACGAGCACGCCGACCTCGGGCGCGGGGACCCCCTCGAAATTGGTGTTCGGCCCGGGCACGCCGCCGGCCGCCTCGCCGCCGTTGGGCACCAGGGCTTCGTGGACGACCGTCGTTTGATTGCCCGAGTGGAAGACGGCGGCATAAACGCGTGATCCGTCGGGGCTCGCGGCGAGGGCGCGGGGCGTGTCGCCGAAGAGCTTCAGGATCGTGAGCGGCGCGCCGCCCATTGCCGTGCCGGTATTGTTCGCGTCGAAGACCCATACGTCGGCGCGGCCCACGGAAGGCGTGGTGAGCTGGGGATCGAAAGGCGCGTTCTGGCCGCGGTGGGCCGTGGTGATGAACGCGCGGCTCTTGCTCGGGCCGGCGAAGACGATGTCGCGCGGCTCGTCGCCGACATGCAAGGTGCGCACCACCGATCCTCGCCCTGCCCCGTGCACGGAAATGACGCTCACGCTGTCGGACAGGTGGTTGACCACCCAGACCTCGCCGTTGCTGCGCGCAGCGACCGCGACGGGCTCGAGTCCGACGGGCACGGAGCCGGTATGGATGAGTCCACTCCAGGTAATCCGGAATATCTCCAGGCGATTGTCCGGCGTATTGACCACGAACAGCAGATGCTGGCTCGGGGAGATGGCCATCGGACGGACCTGACCGCTCTCGAAGAGGGTATAAGGCGACGCGGCGGACACCTCCGCGCTGGCCGAAATGGTTGCGCCGATCGATGCGCAAAAATAAGCCAGATATTTCAATCTCGAGCGCGGCGACGCCGCACGGTGCACGGATTTCATGAAGCCTCCAGGGCAGTGGCGACGGCAAGAAAACACGTCGCCATGGACAGGAAGAAAAGTCCCATCCAAGGATTGGCCCGTGCGCATCGATCTGTAAAGTTGGAATGATCCCGAAGCCGCAGGGAATTACCGCAGCCGGGAGCTTCGGGACCGCGCGGACAAAGGACGAAGGGTTTTCGTCCCGCCGCGCGTCACGGCCGCCCGCGCTGGACCGTCACTTGGGGGGCTTCGGCGTGCAGAAGCCACCGATGCATTTCGTGCCGGCGTTGGCCTCGCAGCAATCGGCGTCGAGGGAGCATTTCTCGTTCGTCTGCGAGCACGAGCCGGCCTCCGGGGGCTTGCAGACCTTGGGGGAGGCGGAATCGTTGGGATCGCTCGGCCTGCAGAAGCCGTCGCAGCACTCGTCGCCGGTCTCGCAGCCATTGCCGTCGTTCTTGCAGGGCGAAAGCGCCCAGAAGCCACGCTCGTTGCGCGTCTCCGTCTGGTTCGGCAGGTAAAACGGCGGATGGCTCGGGTCCTCCCCCGGGGCGGCGTTCGTGGAGATCGCCGCCACCCAGAGCTGCTTGCGGACGTTCGGCCCCGCGTAGGTATTGCCGTACTCGCGGATGCTCGTGAACACGATCCAGAAATAACCGCCCGAGGTCACGGGGAGCGCGAAGGGCTCGTAGTTGCGCTGCCGGTCGATCTCCGCGATGCCGGCGTTCAGCGTGCCGAGCTCCATGTGCTCGCCCGTCGAGACCCGGATCATGTAGAGCCGGCCCGTCGACGAGGTGTACGTCGAATTCGCGTCCCAGGTCGGGAGCATCTCGTTGTAGGCGCCCTGGTAGCCCTCGCCCTCCTGAAGAATGATGTAATCGGGGTCGGGCATGAAGGTGACGAATTTGGTCACCGAGCCGCCGGGGCCATTGTCGAGGAGGAGCTTGCGATTGGAGAAGGCGAGCTTGTTTTCGGCGTCGTCGATGGCGAGATCCATGACGCTCACGGAGCGGCTCACCGTGCCGAAGGGTGTGGGCTCGCCGGGGCCGTTCGTGAAGGCATACCGTTTTCCGTCGTGGGAGATGGCGGGCAGGAGCGCGCTGACGCCGGCGCCGAGGCCCTCCACGTTTGCCGGGACGAGCGCCGCTTGGGCGTCGTCGATCCGCCAGGCGAGCTGGTTCAATCCGCCCCAGAAATTGCTCTGGCTGCGCATCACGTACTTGCCGTCGGGCGTGAACGTGGCGAACGAAAGGCCACGGGAGTCACCGCCGAGCCCGGGAGGCGACGTCGTGAGTTGCGTCGCGGAGCCGTCCTCGCCCACGTTGTAGACGCCCGCGAAAGGCGCATACGCGGCGTCGTCGGCCCCGGTCGCGAGCCGCGTGCCATTGGCCGAGACCGAATGGCAAACGACGCAGCCGGGGATGAGCAGCTTCGCCGGCTCCTTCACGCCGGGCCGCACCGACTAAAGGCCCACCGGCTCCTCGTAGGTCATGTAATACACGGCGCCCTTGAGCGAGGCCGGCGCGACGAGGACCGAGGTCTTGGCGGGACCATACGCCTGCCCGGCGACGGCTTTCGTCACCTCGATGGAGAGCGTCTCACCGCCCGCGCTTTGCATCGCCCCGTCCCAGATGTCCTGCGGGACGTAGAGCTGGGGATTGCCAGGATTCTTGATGTGGACGAAGCCCTTCCAGGAGAAGACCGACGAGGAAATCGTGATCTTCGCGTCCTCGGGGGCGAGGTTCCCCGGACTGAACTGGAGCAGCGGGGCGACGAGGCCACGCGGCATGACGGTCTTGTCGTACGGATAAAGGACCCGCGTCGGGTTCGGGGGACTCGCGCCGGCGCCGGGATCGGGCTGGGGCGCCCCCTCGAGCGCGGTCTTGTTGGGCGGCGAAACGCCGGGATCCTGCGGGTCGGCGAGCACGTCCTCGGCGAGGTCGACCTTGACGGTGAGGAGCGCCGTCGCCGTCTTTTGCCCGTAGACGGCCTTGACGGTGACCTTGCCGCCGACGAGGCCAATCGTCTGGAATTGCCCCGCGGACGAGATGGTGCCCGACGCATAAGAATCGAGGGTCCAGGCGACCTGTCCCCCGACGGGCGCGCCATTGGAGAGCGCCTGGAACCCCTGCGTGAGCGTCGCGCCCTTGCTCGTGATGGTGATCGTCGCGTCGGGCGGATCGATGGTCAGCACTTCCGTGCTGGGGCCGCCGCCGATGCCGATCCCGCCGGCGTCGCCGCCCACGTTCGTGCCCGCGCCCGATCCGCCGGTGTTCGCCCCGGTGGAGCCGCCGCCGCCGGGATCACCGGTGCCGCCGCCACCACAAGCGGCAAAAGCCGAGCCCGCGCAGAGAATCGACAGGAGCCAGGGAAGAAGGGAAGCCGAGGAGTCGCGTGTGAATCTGTTCGACATGAGAAGAACGTATCATGGGAGCGATACGTTTTTCCTCGAAATTCGTCCGCGACGCGACGCGTAGCCCGAGCCCTTCAGGCGGCGCTCTCCTCCGCCTCCTCCCGGAAGATTCGCTCCGTCGTTCGTCGGGACGCACCATTCCGCTCCACGGGCGCCTCGGACGCACGCCGGCCTTTCCTGTCGTCGTCGATCGCCGGCACCCGCCCGAGCGCATGCGCGGCCTCCACCACCACCTCGGGCGACGGATCCGAGAGGGCCCGCACGAGCGCAGGCACCGCGAGCCACCGCTCCTCGGCCTTCGCGAGGCTCCTCGCCGCGAGCGCACGCGCGTCGGGCGAGGGATCACTGACCACGACCTCCGCGAGCGCCGCCGTCGCTTCGGGCCCTCGCCGCTCGGTGAGCTCGAGAATGGCCCGCACGCGATCCTCGAGCCGCGCCGCGCGCCGCGCCGCAATGGCCCAGCGCGAGAGCGTCGCCCGCCGCGCGCTGCCGAGGGCCTGCCCCGCCGTGCCCACCCGCGCCTCGAAGACACGCTGGACCGCCTCCCCCTCCGCCTCGCAAATGGCCCATGCCGCCGCCGCGAAGGCCGGATCCGCGACGAGGGCCCGCGCCTCCGCGATCCACGTCTCCACGCCGGAGAGCGCCCGCGAAACGATCCACGCCGCCTCCGAGACGCCCTCGGGTTTGTCCCGGCCGAGCGCCGCCTTCGCCTCGTCGCCGCCGATTCGACCGAGCGCGAGCGCCGCGCTTTGCCGCACCTCCGCCGCAGCATCGTCGAGCGCCTTCCCGAGCGCCGCCACGTGCCTCACCGAGCCGAGCTCCGCGACGACCCGGTAGACCCCCGCGCGCACCGCCGCGTCCTCGTGCCGCGCCGCAGCAATGATCGCATCCGACAAACCCGCGCGGCCCACCGCCACGAGCGCTGCCCGCGCCGCCGCGCGCCCCTCCGCCGACACGTCCCCGAGCGCCGCCGCCCAGGCCGAGACCATTCCCAGCCGATCCATCGCGAGCGCCGCGCTCCTTCGCACGTCGTCGCATGGATCGAAGAGCGCCCGCTCGATGGCCGATCGATCCTTGGGCTGGAGCGCCGCGAGCGCCTCCACCGACCGCGATCGCACCTCGGGATCCGGGTCGCCGAGGGCCATCACGAGCGTCCCCACGACCTCCTCGCCACCCACCCGCGCGAGCGCTGCCGCGGCCCGCGCGCGCACCGCGCCCGACGGATCCCCGAGCACGGCGCCCACGAGCGGACGCGTCGCCCGCGTATCACCGATATGCCCGAGCGCCTCCGCCGCGGCCGTCCGCGCCGCCACATTGCCGTCGCCGAGCTGCGCGACGAGCGGCAAGGTCGCCCCCGGATCACCGATACGACCAAGCACCCGCGCGGCCCAGGTTCGCGCCGGCGTGCGCTCGTCGTCGAGCATTCTCACGAGCGAGCGCACCGCGTCCGATCCGAACGAGACGAGCGCCTCGGCCACCACCTTCGCGCCCGATTCACCTTGCGACGCGAGCGCCTCGCAAAGATGGGGCAGGACCGCGATATCCGGAATCGACCCGATCGCCTCGG
>JANMGF010001380.1:0-3013 GCA_031374535.1 Polyangium sp. (in: bacteria) | reverse complement strand
TTGCTGCTGCAGATTGTGGCGGTGTCGCATGACGTGCTCGCTCGCAAGGAGCGTGAGACGAAGGGCGAGTCCACCCCTTTCCTGATCGCGGAGGAGAGGAACCGCCAGCGCAGGCACCACGACGAGCTTCGGCGCCTCTTGAAGGCCGCCTGCCTCTCGGGCAGCGTGTTTTTTCGCGGCAATGACCGGAGCCCGGGGGATCGCGCCGTCGACGTCGGCAAGAGCGCCGCGGAGATCCTCGGCCACGTGCTCCCCGAGGTCTTCGATCGCTTCAAGGAGGCCGCGGCGAAGCCCTCCGACGTGAAGAAAGGCGTCGATGCGCTCTCCACCGCCGAGAACCTGCAAGGGCTCCCCGCCGTGTTCGGAATCCTGAACCTCCTCCGCGACGAGAAGGGGAAAACCGTCTTCCGCGTCGACAGCGGGCCGCTGAAGGAAGTGCTCGACCGCATCGACGAGCGCGCCAACTACGGCGATACCGCGAGTGGTCGTTTCCTCGTGGACGAGTTCGCGAAGGAGCCGTTCGGGTGGGACTTCGAGGCCGTTCGCCTCCTTTGCCTCTCGCTCCTCCGCGCGGGCAAGATCGAAGCGACCAGCAAGGGCCAGACCATCGATTCGGTGACGGGCGTCGAGGCGCGCGAGATCTGCTCGAACAACAACCACTTCCGGGCGGCGTCGTTCCGCCCGAAGAGGGGCATCGAGTTCGAGGAGCTGGTGCGGGCGTCGGAGGCCTTCCGCGACACCTTCGGGACCGAGGTCCGTGAGCTGAATGCAGGCGCGATCGTCGGCGAGTTACGCAAGGAGGTCGCGCGCCATGAAGACACGGTGGCCTCGGCGCTCGGGCTCTTGATCACGAACAAGCTGCCGGGCTTTGCCGTCCTCGAAGGGGCCCTCGGGCAGATGAAGGCCATTCTTCGTGGCTCCGAGGACAACGCCCTCGCCACCTTCAACGCCTCGCACCGCTCGATCAAGGACGCGATCAAGCGCGCCGCCGAGCTCGAGCAGAGCCTCACGGAGCCGCGCCTGCGTGACCTCGGGCGCGCGCGAAAGGCGCTCGGGGCCGCGTGGCCCTTCCAGCGTGAAGAAGCCGATGTGCCGGACACGCTGCGGGCCAAGGCCGCCGAGCTCGAAGACCTCCTCGCGCGGGAGAGTTTTTACAAGGAGCTCCCGGCCATCGAGCAAAATGCGAAGGCGCTCGAGGTCGATTACGAGAGGCGCTACGAGGAGGCCCTCGCCGCGCGGATCGCCGCGTATGCCAGGGCCTTCGAAAGGCTCGTGAAGACGCCGGGCTGGACCGAGATCGACGAGGACCAGCAAAGGCGCCTCGCCGCCCCGTTCGAGCGGGGCAAATCGCGCGAGAACGAGCGGCTGCCCATCCCGCAGCTCCGCTCCGAGCGGGATGCTTGCGATGGGCGCCTCCGCGCGGCCGTCACGGAGCTTCGCCGCATCATCGACGGCGAGCGCGTCGTGAGCGTGAGCCTGGGGAGTTATTTCGGCGGCGGCGTCGAGACCGAAGAGCAGCTCGACGCGGCGCTGGAGGGCATGCGCGAGGAGTGCGCGCGGCTCATCGGCGCGGGCAAGAAGATCATCGTTCAGTAGAGGCATCCGTTCATGGACAAGGAAACACGGAGCGCCATCGAGCGCGCGACCCAGCGGGCCCGCAAGCTGCTCGAGGACGATTTCGCCGCGCAGCTCGAAGGGACGTTCGACGTGCTGCGCAATGGCACCGTCGCGCCGAAGGCCGGATCCCATCTGTCCACGCGCCAGGTTTTTCAGCGGGACAAGATCGTCCTTGCGATCGAGCACAAGCGGGCCGCCGGCATGAGCTCCGCGGAGGCGGTCGTCGATACCCTGCGCGACGCTGCGTTCACGACGCTCAATCGGTTCGTGGCGCTCAAGATGCTCGAGGCGCGTGATCTCGTGCAACCGTGCATCACGCAAGGCGAGCAGTCCTCGGGATACCGTGAGTTTTGCGGCATGGCCCAGGGCGTTCTTCTGCTCCCCGACAGCGCCGGGTATCGGCTTTATATCGAGAGCCTGTTCGATGAGCTGTCCACCGAGGTCAAGGTCCTCTTCGACCGGAGGGATCCGGCGTCGGTGCTCTGGCCGAAGCGGGCGACGTTCGCGGCGCTGCTCGAGATCCTGAACGACCGCGAGCTTTCCGGCGTGTGGGGCGAGGACGAGACGATCGGCTGGGTCTACCAGTTCTTCAACGGCGGCGACGAGCGGCGCGCCATGCGTGAGGCTTCCCAGGCGCCACGCAACAGCCGCGAGCTTGCGGTGCGCAATCAGTTTTTCACGCCGCGGTACGTCGTCCAGTTCCTCACGGACAACACCTTGGGGCGTATCTGGTACGAGATGCGCGGGGGGGAGACCGAGCTTGCCGGGTCCTGCCTGTACCTCGTGAGGCGCCTCGGGGAGACGTACAGCCCTCGCCCGAAGCGCGACCCGAGAGATCTACGGGTGCTCGACCCTGCTTGCGGGAGCGGGCACTTCCTCCTCTACGCGTTCGACCTTCTGGTCAGGATCTACGAGGAGGCCTACCGGGACCCGGCAGGCCCGGCGAGCGAGGCGACCGGCAAGCGGCTCTCGGAGGACTACCCGAGCCTGGAGGCGCTCCGGCGGGCATTGCCTGCGCTGGTGCTCGCGGAGAACCTTCATGGCGTGGACATCGACCCGCGTTGCGCGCAGATCGCGCAGCTTGCGCTCTGGATGCGTGCGCAGCGGGCGTACCGGGACTTTTCCATCCCGAGGTCCGAGCGGCCGCTCATCCGGCGGTCGAACATCGTGGTGGCCGAGCCGCTGGTGACGGACGCGGCGACGTTGAAGGAGTTTCTGGGCAAGCTCGGGGACGTGGAGCTGGGGCGTGTGTTCACGGACCTGGTGGAGACGCTGAAGCTGGCGGGGGATCTGGGGCTGCTTTTGCGGGTGGAGGGGCTGATCAAGCACGGGACCGAGCGCGGGAAGTCGGGGAACCTGTTCGCGCCGCCGGAGGCGCGGATTCGAGCGGCGATCG
>JANMGF010001371.1:0-4788 GCA_031374535.1 Polyangium sp. (in: bacteria) | reverse complement strand
GGAATACCGAGGCCCGACCCGTCGGCTGGGGCCTCTCCTCGTCCGATGAGATGTGCCAGCTCATCGGCCCGTATTTCCCGAAAAATACGCTATTCGAGCGTTGCGAGGGAGATGGCTAGCGCCGCTTCACGCGCCCCACCGATCCGTCGTAGCGTCCCTCCCTTCGGACGTAATACACGAAGTAGAGCCATTCGCTGCCGTCCGCGGGATGCGCCACGCTCGGCTCGCCTATGGCCACGATGTCCCCCGGCCCGTCGGGCAGCGCGTCGAGCCCGATCTCGACCATAGGCTCGCCGAACGAGGCCGGCAGCGCCGGATCGCCGCCTGCATAAGCGCTCGTCGATATATCGCGAAATTCGCGCGAAAAATAGAGCTTCGACGTGGACTCGTCCACGAAGGGCTGGAACTCCTCGACGTCCGGCTTGCTGATCGCGGCGACCTGGGTCTCGGAGAACGAAGCGCCGGGTAGCGCCCCCGAGGGCTTCGTGACGAAAATATCCTTTTGCACCGGCCCCTCGGTGTCGAACCAGACGAAGCCGTGGCCGAATGCGGGATTCGAATGGAACTGCTCCATCGGCGTGAGCGGGAGCTGCGTGACGGGGAACGGGTCGGCGATGAGAAAGTTGTTCACCAGCGCATATTTGCCGAGGCTCACGGGCGCGCCGAGGGACATGTCCGCGTGATACAGATCGGGCGCCGTATCCGGGCCGTGCAGCGGGTCGAACGCGAAGAGCACGGACGCCTCGCCCTCCTTCGGCGCGCCGAGGAACGTGAATCCGAAGGGTGAATACGTGAATCCGTCCATGTCGATGGCGATGACGAAGGGCTCGGCGAACGATCCGTCCGGCTGCCGGCGGAACCCGTATGCAGCCACGGGCGGCAATGCGAAGAGCGGATCCGTCACGCCGAGCGAGGGAATCGTGTGGTCGATCTCGATCGGCGAGAGGATCCGCGCGGCGCCGGGCATCTCAGGGCGTTCGGGGGCGGCGTAGGGGCCGTGCGTCGTATTGCACCCCGGCGCGATCGGGCTCGCGGCTTCCCCCACACAACCCGGGAGTTCTTTTCCCACGATGCAGCAAAGCACGTCGGCCGGTGAATACGTGCTCACGATGAGCCATTCCCCGTCCGGGCTCACCTCGGCCGAGTCCTCGGTGCCCGCGGTATTGACGAGCCCGGGGACACGCTCCGGCTGGCCCCAGGCCTCGCCCACGACGGGAAGCACGACGGCGGTCGCTTCTGCGGAGAGGTCTTTGACCTTCGCCGTGACGACCACCTCGCCTGCCTCCGCCGCTGCGAGCGCGGGCGTCACGATCGTCGTATACGTTCCATCCCCTCCGTCGGCGACCGCGCCGGCCGCTCCACCCGCGGCCGTGATCTCCACGAAAAGCCCGGCGACGGGTTTGCCATCACCCGACGTGACCCGCGCCGTGACCTGCACGGGGTAGGGCGAGGGCGGTACCGTTCCGCGCGTGAGATCGAGGCGGATCGACGCGGGTTCCTGGGCCGTGGGTTTCGAGGTACCGCCCTCCGAACCGCATGCGGCAAAGGCGAGGGGGACGAGGAGCACGAGGGATCGAGGTCGCATCGAACCATTCTATACGGGCTCGCCCCGCTCTGCGTCACGGTGTAAAGTGCGCGCCATGAGGTTCGTCCGACTGAATGTCATCCCCCGTTCGGCCCGTGCTCTCGTCGTGGGCCTCTCCGTGCTGGTCGCCGCGGGTTGTGGCGGCGCGTCCTCGGCGGATCCCGGGACCCCCACGCCGGCAAACACGACGCCCGCCGGACAGAGCGGTCCGTCCGCCGAGGGCATGACCGGGGCGCTGTCCGAGGAGGCCTTCAAGGCGCTGCACGAGCTCAAGTCCGAAAAGGCCCCGGCCTCGCGCGGCGAACGCGTCACCGTCGACGGAACGAGCGCCTACCTGAGCCTGCCCAAAGGAAAAACCGCGACTTTGCCCGGGCTCATCGTGATCCACGAATGGTGGGGCCTCAACGAGCACATCCAGCACTGGGCCGACCGCCTCGCGGAGGACGGTTATGCCGCGCTCGCGGTGGATCTCTACGGCGGCGTGATCGCAAAGACACCCGACGAGGCGATGGCCATGATGAAAAACGTCGACAACAAGAAGGCCCTCGCCACGCTCCTCGCCGCGCACGATTTCCTGGAGAAGGATCCGCGTATCCAGGCGAAACGCACGGGCTCCATCGGCTGGTGTTTCGGCGGCGCCTGGTCCTTGCAGCTCGCGATGAACGAGCCCGACCTCGACGCGGCCGTGATCTATTATGGCCACCTCGTCACGGAACCCGCCGAGCTCCGCCCGATCAAGGCCGAGCTCCTCGGCGTCTTCGGCGACCAGGACAAGGCCATTCCCCCGGAGACGGTGAACGCCTTCGACGCGGCCCTCGGCCAGGCTGGCGTCACGCGTACGATCCACCGCTACGACGCGCAACATGGCTTCGCGAATCCCTCGCAGCCGCGTTACGACGAGAAGAGCGCGGCGGACGCGTGGGGCAAGGTGCGCGCGTTTCTGCGACGGAAGCTCGCGTCGGGGGAATGAGCCCGAGCGGGCTTGACGCGCCCGCGGCGAACGGCAACATGGCATTTCCCCCGGACCCTCGTGCGTCCGGGCGAAACCATTCATGAGACAGATTACTTTTCGCGACAAGCTCCGTTATCGTTTCGACAACACCCTCTCCGGCGGCGTGGGCCCGCTCATCGGGTGGCTCTTCTTCGTCTCGTCGGCGCTCATCCTGATCGCGGCGGGCCTCGTCGTGGCCACGGGCAGCGCGCCCGAGGCCGAGGATGGCTCGCGGCCCGGCTTCGTTTCGCTCGTGTGGTTCACGTTGATGCGCGCGCTCGACGCAGGCGCGGTCGGCGGCGACTCGGGCAGCACCTCGTTCCTCGCCTCGATGTTCGTCGTGACGATCGGCGGCATCTTCCTCGTGAGTACGCTGATCGGCATCCTGACCAGTGGCCTCGAGGGCAAGCTCGACGAGCTCCGCAAGGGCCGGAGCCTCGTTTGCGAGAAGGACCATACGGTGATCCTGGGATGGTCCCCCCAGATCTTCTCCGTCGTGTCGGAGCTCGTGCTCGCCAACGAGAGCCGCAAGGACGCGGCCATCGTGGTCCTGGCGGAGAAGGACAAGGTGGAAATGGACGACGCCTTCCGGGAGAAAATCGAGCTCCCCCGGGGGATGCGCCTCGTCTGTCGCACCGGCAGCCCCATCGATCCCACGGATCTCGCGATCGTGAATCCGAACGAGGCGCGCGCGATCATCGTGGTCGCGCCCGAGGCGGGAGATCCCGACGCGCACGTCATCAAGACCATCCTGGCCATCGTGAATGGTCCGGACCGGCGCGAGGGCAAATACCACATCGTCGGCGAGATTCGCGACCCGCGGAACCTCGAGGCCGCCCGCCTCGTCGCCGGCGACGAAGCGAAGATCCTTCCCGTCAGCGAGCTCATCGCCAGCATCACCGTGCAAACCTGCCGGCAATCGGGTCTGTCCCAGGTCTACACCGAGCTGCTCGATTTCGGCGGCGACGAGATCTACACGACGCCCGCCCCCGCCGGCCTCCTCGGAAAAACCTTCGGCGAGGCCCTTTTTGCTTTCGACACGGCGAGCCTCCTCGGGCTGCGCACGAAGGACGGCGTGGTTTCGCTCAATCCGCCGATGGATACCGCGATCGAGGCGGGTTCGGCGGTCGTCGTGATCGCTGAGGACGACAGCGCGATCCGGCTCGGCGACGGCAAAATGCGCTTCGACGAGAAGGCGATCCGCGCCCCGGAGGAGCGGCCTGCCGCGTCGGAGCGGGTCCTCGTGCTCGGCTGGAACGGCCGCGGCGCCGCGATCCTCTCGCAGCTCGACCGGTACGTGGCCGAGGGCTCCCGGGTGACCGTCGTGGCCGAGGGAGACGACGCGAACCGCGCGGTGGATGACGTTCGCGCTGGTTTGTCGCGGCTCACGGTCGTGGTCGAGAATGCGGAGACGCAGAGCCGCAGGACGCTCGACCGTGTGACGGCGACCGACCACGATCACGTGATCACCCTGAGTTACTCGGACAGCCTCGATCCCCAGGACGCGGACGCGCGCACGCTCGTCACGCTCCTCCACCTGCGCGACATCGGCGCGAAGACCGGGCGGCGATTCTCGATCGTGAGCGAGATGCTCGACGCACGGAACCAGAAGCTCGCCGAGGTGACGCGCGCCGACGATTTCATCGTGAGCGATAAGCTGGTCTCGCTCATGATGACCCAGATCGCGGAGAACCCGGATCTCGCCGCTGTCTTCGAGGATCTCTTCGACCCGGAGGGAGCCGAGATCTACCTGAAGCCTGCGGCCCATTACGTGGAGACCGGTCGCCCGGTGAATTTCGCCACGGTGATGGAGTCGGCGCGGCGGCAGGGTCAGGTGGCGATGGGTTATCGGGTCGCGAAGGACGCCTCGGACGCGACGAAGGCGTACGGGATCCACTTGAACCCGTCCAAGTCGGAGAAGCGGACGTTCGCCGAGGGCGACAAGATCGTCGTGCTCGCCGATTCGTGAGAGGCTTCAGGGCGTGGCGCTGCGATAAAGACCGAGCTTCGATAGCGCAAACGTCGTCTCGCCATCCTCGATCCGCGCGACCTCCCGGAGCTCATCGCCGGCGGGCGCTTCCCGCAAAGACCACGATTGTCCACCGTCCTGCGTCATCCGCAGGGAACGGGCCCCGCTCGTCGATTCGAGCACCACACTCGCGCGGGAGGGCGTCGCGGCCGCGACCTGCACGATGGTTCCGTCCGGCGATCC
>JANMGF010000451.1:0-2646 GCA_031374535.1 Polyangium sp. (in: bacteria) | reverse complement strand
GGCGTGCAGGCGCCGATCATGATCCTCTTGCGCGGCGAGTCCTACGACGACATCCGCGGGCTCGCCGATCAGGTGGCCGGGGTGCTGCAAACGACGGCGGGCGTGACGGACGTGCAGGTGAAGTTCACGCCCGGCAAACCCGAGATGCGGGTGAAGGTGGATCGGCAACGCGCGGCCGATCAGGGCATCAGCGTGGCGCAGGTGGCGATGACGCTGCGCACGGCGATCGAGGGCGAGGAGGCGAGCAAGCTACGGCAGGGCAAGGACGAGGTGCCGATCCGGGTGCAGATGCGCCCCGAGGATCGGGCGTCGCCTGCGGAGCTCTCGCGGCTCACGTTGTGGTCGCCGCGGGGCGCGGTCGCGCTGGCGGACGTCGCGCGGCTGGAGATGGGCGAGGGACCGCAGGTGATCGAGCGCGAGGACCGGCAGCGGCAGATCGCGGTGTGGGCGACGCCGCGGGGCCGCTCGCTCGGCGAGATCGCCGGGGAGCTCCAGACGAGGATCGACGCGCTCCAGAAGCCGAAGGGCACGGCGCTCGCCTACGACGGGCAGATCGAGCAGATGAACGACACGAACTCGTCGATGGGGACGGCGCTGCTCCTCGCGGTGATCTTCATCTACCTCGTGCTCGCGTCGCAGTTCGAGAGCTTCATCCACCCGCTGACGATCATGATGACCCTGCCGCTCGCGCTCGTCGGCGCGATCCTGGGGCTCTTCCTCGCGGACACGTCGATGGCCATGGGCTCGATGATCGGCATCATCCTGCTGATGGGCCTCGTCACGAAGAACGCGATCTTGCTCGTCGACCGGGCGATCGTCCGCGTGCGGGAAAACGGCGAGACGCCTCTGCAAGCCATCCTCGAGGCTGGCCCCGAGCGGCTCCGGCCCATTCTGATGACGAGCGCGGCGATGGTGCTCGGCATGCTCCCGACCGCCTTCTCGCGCGGCGAAGGCAGCGAGTTCCGCGCGCCCATGGCCATCGCGGTCATCGGCGGCGTCGTGAGCTCGACCTTGCTCTCGCTCGTGGTGATCCCCGCGCTGTACCTGGCCATCGAGAACGCCAAGGCCTGGCTGCGCGCCCGCGGCATCGGCGCGAAAAACGACGCCGAACCCGCCCCCGCGGCCGAGTAGACGTCTGGGGGCCACGGGGCCCCGACGTTGACGTCCTTCCAGACGAGCCCCAAGGAGCCCGCTGCCCTGCCTGTGAGGGAGGAGGCGCGCGCTCATGATTGGCAAGCTTTGCCCAGACGAGATCGAACGGGTCCTCGGGACCGAGATGGTAGCTCACCTTGGCTGCCACGCGGGCGGCCGGACGTACGTCGTTCCGATCACGTACGCCTACGAGGACGGCTACGTGTACGGGCACACGGGCGAGGGCATGAAGCTCGCGATGATGCGCGAAAACCCCGAGGTATGCGTGGAGGTCGAGTCGATCGAGGGGCCCGCGCACTGGCGGAGCGTGATCGCGTGGGGCACGTTCGAGGAGCTCACGGGCGCAGACGCGGCCGAGGCGCTGCAGATCTTGCTGGAGCGATATTTTTCGCGGGAGATGAGCGAGACGGCGCGTGGCCCGCTCGGCCCGCATCGCCGGGGAGCCGTGCACCCGGACGCGCACCTCTATCGGATCCACCTGACCGAAAAGACAGGCCGGTTCGAGGACGGGGAACAGAAGCGGCCCCGCCCCACGCTGGTTCGTTGAGTACGTTGTATCACATCTTTTATCGTCGAAACCTTTACGTTTCGGAAGGTTTCTCGGGGGATCGGAGGTGGGTGCGTCCGGGCGCGTGACGTCTGGGTGACGACGCCCGAGCGGCCTCTGGTTTTGCGTTCGTCCCGGCCGGTCTTCGTGGTAGACGCGGCGCAGAGGGAATATGATGCGCAGGACCACGAAGCTGACCTTGATGGCATTCGCGCTGCTTTCCACCGGCACGGGCTGTGAGCTCATCGCCACGGTGGATCGGAGCCAGATCGACCCGCCGACGGGCACCGGGACCGGGGGCACCGGGGGCACCGGGGGCATGGGCGGCATGGGCCCCGGCTCCGGGGGTATGGGTGGCACCGGTGGAATGGCCGGCGCCGGTGGAATGGGCGGCGCCGGTGGTGCCGGTGGGATGGGCGGCGCCGGTGGGATGGGCGGCTCGGGCGGGGCTGGCGGTATGGCCGGCGCCGGTGGTATGGGCGGCTCGGGCGGGGCTGGCGGCGGGGGACCGCAGTGTACCGTCCCGACAGACTGCCCTCCCACCGGCAATGAGTGCCTGAGCGCCACCTGCGACGCGGGCGTGTGCGGCACGGCCTTCGTGGCGAGCGGCACGGTGGTCTCCGACCAGCAGAGCGGCTTTTGCAAGGTCGATCAATGCGACGGCGCCGGGAACGTGACGACCGTCAACGACGACAACGACCTGCCGAACGACAACAACGAGTGCACGACGGACGTCTGCACGAACGGCACGCCCTCGAATACGAGCCTCATGGCCGGCGCGGCGTGCGGCGCGGGCATGAACCTGGTCTGCGACGGCATGGGCGCGTGCGTCGGCTGCGTGGCCCCGACCGATTGCCAGGGGTCGGACACGGTCTGTCAGACCCGCACCTGCGTCTCGGGCATGTGCGGCGTCAACAACACCCCGCAGGGCACCTCCGCGGGTGATC
>JANMGF010001354.1:0-6187 GCA_031374535.1 Polyangium sp. (in: bacteria) | reverse complement strand
GGCGCGGCGATCTTGCCGGCGCATGGTTCGAACCAGGATCCATGCGCGGCGGGCAAGCAGGTCTTTCCTGTCACGCAGGGCGATCCGATCACGGGTGAGGACGGGCCCACGACCACGGGGATCCGCGTCACGACGGCGACGAAGCCGCTCGGGGGGACGCCGATCTCGGGGACGCTCGAAGCGCTCACGCCGACGTTGCTCGCGATCGGGGGAAAGACGTACGTGATCCTCGCGACCGACGGCGGGCCGAACTGCAACGCATCGGCGGCGTGTGGAATCGAGGCCTGCATGCCCAACCTCGAAGGTGATGAGGCCTGTCTGTCCACCGGGACGAACTGCTGTGCACCTGAACAGCTTTGGGGTCCAACGTTCTGCGTGGACGAGCCTGCGTCGGTCGCTGCGATCCAGGAGCTTCGTGCAGGCGGGGTCGACGTGTTCGTCGTGGGGATCCCGGGCAGCGAGGCGTACGCGGACGTGCTCGAATCGATGGCGATCGCGGGCGGGTCGCCGAAGGTCGTCGCGCCGTTTTATTACCCGGTGAGCGAGCTCGGGGCGCTCGGCGGCGTGCTCGCGGAGATCGCGAAGGTCGCGGTCCCGTGCGAGCTCGCGATCGTGGATCCGCCGAACGAGGAAGGCATGACGAACGTGTACCTCGACGATCAGGTCCTGCCGTACAACGATCCCGACGGCTGGATCTGGAAGCCGCCGTGGACCGTGCGGCTGCTCGGCGAGGCTTGCGAGCGGCTGCAGGGCGGGCAGGTGAAGCAGGTGCAGATCGTGAGTGGTTGTCCGACGGAAATTCCCAAGTGAACGAACGTTTGCGGGTGGACGTGACGCGCGTCGAGCGTGGTGTGGCCGATGCGGAGGAGCTCTCGGCGATCGCGAGCGCCGCGTTCTCGGGGCCGTCGTTCTCGCCGGTGGACGAGCTCGAACGGCCCTGGGCGCGCGTGTGGGCCGCGCGTGGCGGCGCGCCGGGGGAACCGACGCGGGCGCTCGGGTTTCTGGTGGCGTGGCACGTCGTGGACGAGCTCCACGTGCTCAACGTGGCGACGGCGCCCGAGATGCGGCGACGGGGGATCGGGTCGGTGCTCGTGGAGGCGGCGCTCGCGTATGCCGCGGAGAGCGGGGTGCGGCTCGTGCTGCTCGAGGTGCGTCGCTCGAACGAGCCTGCGCTCCGGCTCTACGAGAAGTTCGGGTTCGACGTGTCGGGGGTGCGGGAGAGGTACTACGCGGACAACGACGAGGACGCGCTGGAGATGCAGCGCGTCCTCACGTAGGGGCGATCAGCGGCGGAACGGGTTCGGGAAGCGCGACTTGGGCTCGGCCACGTAGTTGCCGCCGCCGGGCGCCGCGATACGCGTGCCCGCGATCTTGAGCGGGTTGATGAGCAGCGGGCGGAGCAGCGCCTTGCCCTTCTCGTCGAGCGGCTGCAGGAACGCGTCGACCTTCTTGGCGGCGTCCGAGAGCTGCTCGCTCAGGTTGATCATGTCGTTCGACGTGGGCGGCGCCGGGAGGTCCTGCATCACCCGGCGCAGCTCGGTGAGGCTGTCGAGGTACTTCTGCAGCGGCGTGTCGGTGATCGGCTGACCGGGGCGCGTGTTCTCGGGCGGAACGCCGAAGGAGATCAGGCCGGCGAACGACGGCGGCACGGTGCTCGGGCGTTCGCCCATCTTGGTGACGTCGACGTTCGTGGTGATGCGAAGGCCACCCGTGCGCTGCGAGAACTGCTGCTGGACCTTGGTGTTGAACATCTTGTTCAACTCGTCCTTGTTGACGCTTGGTCCGTCGCCCTTCTTGTACTTCTTCCACTGCGTGTGGTCCTCGACCGCGCGCAGGATCTGCAGGTACGGGTAAGGCGTGTTGAGCAGGATGTTGTAGAGGTCGAGCGCCTCTTTCACCGTCGACGGCGGGACGATCGTGATGTCGGAGAGGAAGTCGCTCCACTGCTCGATGTAGCGCTGGTCGTAGTCCTCGGAGAGGCGCTTCAGGTTGGTGGGGATCTTGTCGAGCTTCTCGTCGGGGCCGAGCGGAATCACCCACTGCTCGCTGTTCAGGAGGGCCTCGGCGTTCGCGACGTTGAGGACCACGATGTAGTGGCCCTTGTCCGTGTAGGGACCCTCGACGTCCTTGAAGCGTTTGTCCTTCTGGTACCGGGCGCTCTGGATGAGCTTCGTCGCGTTCGGGCGATCGACGAACAGGTCGGCGAGGTTGAGCGGCGGGTACTTGCGGTTCTCTTTGCGATCGTCGCCGGCCTCGTCGTAACGCTCGTCGTTGAGGCTGTTGACGAAGAGCTCGTAGTAGCGGTCCTGGACGGAGACGGCCGTGAGGGTGCCGCGCACCTTGTCGACGAGCGGTCTGTCGGGGGGCAGCGGGAGGACCTTTTTGTCTTTGACGAGCTGCAGGTAGTACTTCACGTGCACGGCGAGCCGCTGCTTCAGCTCGTACTCCGGCATGCTGCTCGTGGCCTTCAGGATCTCGGCCCAGAGCCCCGTGAGTCGCCCTGTTTCCCAGTCGATGTCGAGGTTCTCGACGTCGCTCATCATGAGGTACGTCTTCAGGTCCGTACGCTCGCGTAAGTATTGTTTTCCCTTCGCGCCCTTCAGCCGATCCTCGAGCTTGGTCTTGCAGGGCAGGACGAAGCCGGTTTGCAGCAGCGCGACGTACGCGGTGACGGTGGGGCGGAAGATCTCCTCGCCGCGGTACATGCCCCAGCCCATGCCGAGGGGCAGGCTCGCGCGGTAGTCGTCGAGCTCCTTCAGGCGCTTCAGGATCGGTTCGAGCTGGTCGAGCTTGGCGCCGGGCGACTCGCCGTCGGCCCAGTTGATCTTCATCGCCTCCTCGACCTTCGCCTGCGTGTCGTGGAGGAGCCTGCGGTTGTCGACGAAGGATCCGATGCTCGGGATGGAGAGGATGATGCCGAGCGTGAAGGCGGCGGCGCTGACGGCGATACGCATGATCTTCTGCCGCTTCAGCTCGTTCGCGCTGCGGGCCGCGACGTCGCCGTCGGGGAAGACCACGTTCATGAAGACGTCGTGGAGGAAGTAGCTCTTCGACTCGGTGACCTGCTGGGCCGCGGTCTCGGGCGGGCGGATGCCCATCGCGTGACCCATGCGGGCGAGGACGCGATCGAGCGGGCGACCTTCCTGCGTGCCGCTCGTGAAGTAGAAGCCGCGGAGGAGCGGCGTGCCTTGGAAGGCGTTCACCGCGAAGATCGTCTGCACGAGCTCGGTGAGGTTGCGCTTGATGCCCGCGAACTCGAGCGGGAACTGATAGATGCGCTCGCGGGCCTCGCGGTTTCGCTCCTGCGCGAGGCGCTTCAGCGAGCGGGAGTGGACCTTCTGGACGAGCGTGTCGAACTCGCGCTCGAAGAGCTTCGACGGGTTCGACTTGTCCTCGGTGAGCTTGACCGTGGCGCCCCAGGCCTGCGCGCGATCGCTCTTGCGGATGTCGCCGAAGAACTCGATGAAGCCGGCGACGAGGTCGCACTTCGTGAAGAGCACGTAGACGGGCACGACCATCTGGAGCTGGGTCATGACCTCGTCGATACGGGCGCGTAGCTTCTTGCCGGTCGACTCGATCTGCTGCTCGGAGGCGTCGATGAGCTCGGCGATGCTGATGGCCACGAGCACGCCGTTGATCGGCTTGCGGCTGCGGTACTTCTTGAGGAAGGTGAGGAACGAGATCCACTCGTCGTGGTCGTCGCCCTCGGTGGTGTAGCGGCCCGCGGTGTCGAGCAGGATCGCTTCGTTCGTGAACCACCAGTCGCAGTTACGCGTGCCGCCGACGCCTCGGACGCCGCCGCCGCGCGGATCGGCGAAGGGGAAGACGAGGCCGGAGTGCTTCAGCGCGGTCGTCTTGCCGGCGCCTGGAGGGCCGATGATCACGTACCAGGGCAGGGAGTAGAGCGCCGCGGCGCCGCCCTTTTTGCCCTTGCCGAGCTTGGAGGTCTTGAGGGCGTTGATGCCACCCTGGACCTGCTTCTGGAGCTCCTGGATCTCGGCGCGCCGCTCGGGCCTTGCGTTGAGCGCCTGCTGCGCGCCTTGCTGCGCGATGGCTTTTTCGAGCGCGGAGGCCGCGCGGCTAGCCCGGATCCGGTTCCAGAGGAGCCGCACGACCGAGGCGAGCACGATGAGCACCGTGCCGACGATCGGGATCCACAGCGGGAACTTGAGGATGTACCAGAGCGCCCAGACGATCAGCGCGAGGAGCGCAGATAGAACCCACCACACGGTGAAGCGACATTAACACGAGGGGGCGCCGCTGCTCCGCTTCACTTCCGATCGAGGCTTTCCCCCCCGAGGGGGATCAATCACCGGAAGACGCGCGTTCAGGAGTAGTCATCCGGCTCGAGATGCGCATCGCCCTCCACGCCGGCAGCCATGCGGCGGGCGCGGATGGTCTCCACGACGATCTCGATGACCTCGAGGTGGGTCGAGGGGGCGTGGTACTCGGCGTCGGAGACGGGCGGGAGCAGGGCGAGTCGATCGGCGACGGCGGCGCGGTCGTCTTCGTCGAGCTCGAGCAGCGAAGGGCCGACGTCGTCCGTGGGATCGGGGATGACGATCTCCTCGGGCGTCGATTCGGCGGCGGCCGTCACCTCGTCGTCCTCGTCGTCCTCGTCGTCCTCGTCCTTGCGTTCACGGATCGGGGAGGGGTCGCGCGGGGGCGTGGGGGGCAGGTCGAGCGCGCGTGTGGCGAGCTCGATGGGGCGGAGGACGAGGTAGACGGGCTCGAGCTCGACGCGCCACGAGCGGGGATCGTGCTCGTCCTCGAGGCGCCAGAAGCCGTTGAACTTGCGGCGCGCGATCTCGCCGAGATAAGCGCCGATGGCCTGGGCGAGGAGCGGTCGCGTCTCTTTCCGTTCGCGCGTCTCTTCACGTGCTTTCTCGACGTAGTGATCGAGCACGGGCAACGTCTCGGGCTCGAAGTCGAGCTTGAAGCCGATGGATGTCTCGACGAAGCGGACGCAGGCGTCGAGGAGGTCCTGGACGGCGCGCGGCGGCGGCGCGACGGGCGGAGCGGCGGAGCTCGGCTCGTCGGAGAGCTCCATCGAAGGATCCCTCGGGCTCGGATCGCTCGGTGACGGGATCGCGTGGCCGTTGGTTTTGCCGTTGGTTTTGCCGTTGGTCCCTGTCACGCGATCCTTCTTTCCATCCTCGTCCGCGCTGGATCCACGAGGGCTCGTGGGTCTGTCGCGCGGCGCGAGAACTCAATTTTGCTGTTCGTTCTCTAACGAAGCGTTTGGTTTTTAGCGACGAAAACGCTTGAAAAACCCTCGTTTTGAAGGAAATTTTTTTTCTCCGAAAATACTACCGTAACGGTAGGTGCCTCATGCTACCCTCCGGTCCTCACGCACATGCGGATAGGAGTCTTCAGCGACACGCATGCCAACTACGAGGCGCTCAGTGCAGTGCTGGAGGCGTATCGGCGCGAGCGCATCGACGTCTACTACTGCTTGGGCGACACCGTTGGCTATGGCGGATCCCCGAACGAATGCGCTGATCTGATCCGGAAGATCGCTAAGAAGACGATCCTCGGGAATCACGATGCAGCCGTCGCCGGGAGGATGGACTACTCGTATTATTACGAGGCAGCCCGCCAGGCCCTCGATACCCACGCGTCGATGCTCTCAGCCGAGAACGCCGCTTGGCTACGCGGCCTGCCTTATCAGGAAAAGCTCACGGACATCGGTCTGGACCTTTGTCACGGCTCTCCTGTGCGGCTCGAGGAGTTCGAGTACATCTTCGCCCCGGAGCAGGCACGCGAGTGTTTGCCGATGTTCGGAGAGCTCGGGCACCTTACGCTCATCGGTCACTCGCATCTCTGTAAGGTCTTCGCGCTCACGCCGACGACCGTGGAAGAGCTGCCTGCGGTCGATTTCACGCTCGACCCGAACAGGAAGTACATCGTCAGTGTCGGATCGGTCGGCCAGCCGCGGGACTACGACAACCGCGCCAGCTACACGATCTACGACAGCGAAGTAAAACGCTTCGAGTTCAAACGAGTCGAGTACGACATCGAGACGGCGGCGGAGAAGGTGCTCCGGGCGAAGCTGGAGCGAAACTTCGCGCATCGGTTGTACATCGGCGTTTAGTTGCGGGGGGGGGGGGGGGGGTGGGTTGGTTTTGGGTCGTAGAGGTGGACCCCCCCCCCCCCCCCGCGGGGGAGGGGCGGGGAGGGGGTTGGG
>JANMGF010001345.1:0-1922 GCA_031374535.1 Polyangium sp. (in: bacteria) | reverse complement strand
CGAGCGCCACGAAGACCCCGAGCGCCGCCGCCCCGCCGAGGTCCCCGGTCGCGCTTCCCGGCGCGGCGCAGGCGCAGGCGGTGCTCGCTTGCTGCGGCGCGGGCGTGACGGCCCCGGCCTTTTTGTCGTCGGATTTGCAGGACCAGCTCTCCGTGCCCCGGAAGCTGCACCGCTCGATCACGGTCCCGCTCGCGCGGCGCGCGAGGAGGCTCAACGTGTCGCCGTCGATCGCGACCTCGAGGAAGTGATGCACCGACTCGAAATACTGCATCTCCGGCGCGCGGCTTCGTTGCTGGTAGAGCGGCGCGCCCGCGCCCCCGGACACGATGTACTTGAGCCCCTGCCCCTCACCACGCTCGTAGGCGTGATCGTGCCCCGCGAGCACCAGCTCCACCTTGTGATCACGGAGGAGCGACACGATCCCGTTCTTGGCCAGGCGCACGTTGCCCCCGTGATGCCCGCTCGAGAACGGTCCGTGGTGCAGGACCGCGATCCTGTGCACGAGCCCCGGTTCGTCGAGCGCGCTCGTGAGCTCGGCCCGGAGCCACTCGCGCTCGTCGCCCGTCCACGTATCCATCGCGTTCAGCAGGAAAAAACGCGTGTTCGACCAGCGGAACGACCCGTAGAGGTGCGGCCGCTCCCGGCCGTCGAGCTCCGCCTGGGCGAAGTACCGGAGGAAATTGATCTGCCCCGTGGGATCGGGCGTCGTCAGCTCGTGGTTGCCGACGGCCACGAAGACGCAGCGGTTCGCGAGCAGCTTGCCCTCGATCCCGAAGAACTCCTGCCACTGGGCCTCATTGTCCCCGTCCTGGACCATGTCCCCCGTGTGCACGAAGAAATCGGCCGGCGCGGCGTCGATGGCCCGCGCGACGGCCGCGTGCGTGGCAGCGTCCGAGCGGCTGTCGCCGTACAAAACGAACTTGAACGGGCGGCCGTCGGCGGGCGCCGTGGTGAACTCCACGGGTTTGCTTTCGGTGTCGCCGATCTTGACGCGGTAGGCGTAGGTCGTCGCCGGGGAGAGGCCCTCGACCCGGATCGCGTGGAAACGTTTCTGCGACTCCGAGGGCTTCGAAACCGAAAACCCCGAAGGCCCCGTGATCTCGACCGAGGCCGGCTCCGGCGTGGCGAGCTCGAGCTTGATCGTGACGCCCTTTTGCCCGAGCGATTGCAGGTAGGGCCCCTTCCGGATCGACGCCGCCTCCGCAGAGGCCGCGGTCACGAGGAGGGATGCCGCGATGGAAAAGGCGAGCGTGAGACGAGAGGCGGCGCGCGGGATCGGAGGTACGGGGGGCACGACGCTGCCTAGCATGGATCTTGCGCTGATTTCCAGCGGGGTGGGCGCGTGACCAGGACAGAAGACCAGCCGGCCCGCGGCTGGAAGAATCCGTCGACACGAAGACACACCGTGTCATGATGCTCGGCCGTAGCCTTACGGGCCGTAACCTTACGGGCAGACGGGAATATGGTGCAGCGCGCGGGCGGAGAGCCACAGGACGACGCGGGGATCAACCTGGCCTCGTTTCCTGAAGAGAACCTGCCGCGCCAGTTCGGCAAGTACACGCTGCTACGTCGGCTGGCAGCGGGCGGGATGGCGGAGATCTTCCTCGCCCTGCATCGCTCGGTGGCGGGCTTCGAGAAGCTCATCGTCATCAAGCGGATCCTGCCCTCGATGAACCAGGATCAAGCGTTCATCGAGATGCTCCTGCACGAGGCGCGTGTCGCCGCGACGATGTCGCATCCGAACATCGTGCAGACCTTCGACGTCGGGCAGGTCGACGGGACGTACTTCATCGCCATGGAGCACATCCACGGCGAGGACATCCGCTCCATCGTGCGCGCGATGCGCAAGAAGGGCCTCACCGAGTTCCCGCTGGAGCACGCGGTCGGCATCGCGATCGGGACCTCGGCGGGCCTCGCCTACG
>JANMGF010001323.1:0-2695 GCA_031374535.1 Polyangium sp. (in: bacteria) | reverse complement strand
AACCGGCTGCGCGGCTGTCTTGGTTGGCAGGGTCGTGGGTGGTCTTGAACCGGGCCTGTTCGATGAACTGCGCATTGCGCAGTTCATCGAGCTTGGGTCCAGCCCCTGGCTGGTCCGGGTCCCGGGGTGGATAGCCCCGGGTGGGGCCTGGGGCAAAGCCCCAGCGAGGCGGCGTCAAGATGAGACCAATGCTCAGCGCCAGGGCTCGGGGCGGGTGTCGTGGAGGAGGGGGGCGCCGAAGCGCCGAGCGCGAACCAGGCGCGGTCCGGTGCGCCGTCGGCGAGGACGTTGGGACAAGCGTCGGGAGGGCGTGAGGCCGAGGCAGACGAGGCGGTGGGCGCCAGGACGCCGGAGGGGCGGTGCAAGGAAGGCGCAGGCCGGGAGGGCTGGGCGGATGAAGGCCAACACCCAGTCGTAAATGTATTGATGGCCATGAGGAGCGAGCCTAGGCCGAGGGACCGACCGTCGGGAGCGCCGACGGCCCGAGCGGAGGGATCTCGAGCGGAGTCATCCAGGGCGGAGCAATTCCGAGCCATCCGACTAACCAGAAGACCGTCCCAGCACGCAACCGTCAAGATCCCAACCGCGACGGCCGCGCCGTGGGGCTAGGGGCAGGAGATGCGATCCAAGGTACGGATGATGAGGTGAAGGGGAGCCGAATACTCTTGCACTCGAGCCCAGTGAAGGGTAGGGTCCGCGCCCGCTTCTACGGAAGCGCCCGTCCCCATCGTCTAGCCCGGCCCAGGACCCAGCCCTTTCAAGGCTGTTACGCGGGTTCGAATCCCGCTGGGGACGCCGAGTTGCCAGCCCTGACGCCGAAAGCCCTCCCGGGTGCGGCGACCCCTTCGAGCAGCACGCCCCGACCGTCCGGCCGGTCCAGGGGCGTGGCTCGGAGGCCCTTCGGAAAGAGGGCGCGCATGAAGGCGCGTGCCTCGAAGGGCTCGCGTTCCATGACGACCTGAAGCTCGCTGAGGCGCTGGTGGGCATCCTTCTCCAGGCGCCGGAACTCGAGGTCCATGGCGGCCGGGACCGTCTTGGCCGTCCGGAGCCTCATCTCGATCGCCGTGAGCTCCTTCTGCCGCTCGCCGACCTTGGCGAAGAAGACGGCACGGGCATCCGCCGGAGCTTCGAGCGCGAGCTCGGCGAACTTGTCGACCTCGGCGCGGAGCTTCTTCGCCTGGCGCTCGAGTTGCTCGAGTTCGCCCTCGTGGGTCGAGGCGCGCTCTGCCACGCAGCGCCGAGCCTCTGCGACGATGGCCGCCACGTACTCCTCGGTGAGCACCTCGCGGCGGACCCAGCCGAGCACCGCGCCGTCCACGGCCCCGATCTCACGCCGCAGCGTCGACGCGCACACCGTCCCGCCGCGATCCCGCCGCCGGCAACACGCGTACACCTTGATCGCCTCGTAACTCTGCTTCCCGTTGATCACCGTCAGCGGCCCACTGCACTCGCCGCAGCGGAGCACGCCCGAGAGCAAGTACGTCGCCGGCCTCCCGCCTTGCTTCTCCGGCGCCTCCTGCGCACGCACCCGCGCCTGCACCGCCTCCCACAGCTCATTCGACACGATCCGCAGATGCGGCACGTCCACCACGACGACCTCGTGCCCGTGCTTCGTCGTCCGCATCCGCGTCCCCGACTTGTACGTCTTGTGAACGTGCCCCCACTCCATCCGCCCGATGTAGAGCGGCCTCCGCAGGATCGCATGCAGCGCGCTCGGCACCCACGCGCCGATCCCACGCTTCCCTGCCCTCGGCGACGCGATCCCGCGCTCCGTGAGCGCCTTCCCGATCGTCCGCAGCCCCTCGCCCGCCGCATACCGTTCGAACACCTCGCGCACGACGGCAGCCTGTTTCTCGTCGATCTCGCGCACCCGCCCTGCCCCATCCGGCGCTGGCACGTTTCGATACCCGTACACCACGCCACCCGCGACGAGCCCCCGCCGCGCCTTCCGTTCGGCGCTCTCGCGCGTGCGACTCGAGATCTTCCTCCGCTCGCTTTCCGAAGCGAATCCACGCATCACGGCCATGAGCCGCGTCGTTTCGCTGTCGAGTACCATTTCCTCGCCCGACGCGTAGAACACGATCCTCACGCCGGCGTCGGTCACTTCCTGCGCAAACGTCGCGACCCGGAGCATATCGCCCCCGAGCCGCGAATCATCGCGCACGATGATGACGTCGAACCTACCTTCCAGCGCCGCATCGCGGAGAGCGGCAAACCCCGGACGACGCCGCGGCGCGAACTCTGCTCGGCTCGCCGTATCCGTGTATTCGTGCAGCGGGTCGAGCGTGAGGTGCTTGGCCAGCGCGAACCGCCGCCCGTTGTCGAGCTGGGTGTCGAGGCTCTCGACCTGGTGCTCGTCGGTCGAGCGGCGGGCATAGAGGGCAGCTCGGATCTTCATGGCCTGGACGGAGGGTAGCGTAGGAGGTCCGCGACCACGAGGGCGACGAGCGCCTCGAACACATCAGCACCCCACGCGAGACGGATATCTCGCTGATTCTCGGCGGTGCTCGCCTGTTTGGCATTGCGCATGGAGGCACGCCGGCTGGCGGGGCCTCGCGCTCCACCACGCCGGGTGCGGGACGGCTGGGCCGGCCGGGCTGAGTGCGGCCTTGCCGAGTTCGGTGGACGGACCGAGGGACGGAGCCGTCTTGACGAGGAAATCGGTCTGCTCGTGGGGGGCATCGACAGGGGAACG
>JANMGF010001316.1:0-19294 GCA_031374535.1 Polyangium sp. (in: bacteria) | reverse complement strand
CGAGGAGCACGGAGAGCGCGGTGGTCGCGATCACGAAGAGGACCGTCGTCGTGACAGTCGTCCAGAACTCGGGGTTCCGGAGGACCAGCGCGTAGTTCCCGAGGGTGAACGTCTTGACCGGCTCGTAGAGGCGATCGCTCAGAACGCTCTGGTAGATGATCGGCGCGTGCGGCACGGCGACAAGAGCCGTGAGCAGGACCGCGAGCAGCCACTGGGCGGGGCGGTCGAAGGACCGCACCCGCCCAGTCGCTAGCTCGCGAGGTTCAGGCCGTGCGGCTATTTAGCGTCCAAGCGCCTTCTTCAGGCTCGCGCGGAAAGCCTCGACCTTCGTCGAGTCCGCGAGGTCCGGGTCGAACGTCGCATACGCGAGCTTCGTCCACGTGAATGCGAGCAGCAGCGTCGTCACCACGGCCACGACGCCGATCGTGATCAGATCGTCCGGCGATATCGCGAGGATGCTCCCGAAGAGCACCGTCTCCACGTTCACCTGCGGCCCATCCGTCGATCGAAGGCCAAGCAAGAGCACGCCGAGCGCGAACGAGATCGCCGAAAAAACCCCCGTCGCCACGTCCCCGCGCAGGCTCCCGCGCCGGAGCACGTACCCGATCCCGAGCGCGATCATCACCGTGAACGGCAGCGCCACCCACGTCATCCGCTCCAGCGTCACGCCGAGCAGAAGACCGAGAGCGATGCCCCCGAACGCCGCGTGCGCGAGGCCGTCGCCGATGAACGACAGGCCCCGCTGCACCACGAACACGCCGATCATCGCGCAGAGACCACCCACGACCGCGCCGGCGATCATCGCCCGCTGCATGAAGGGAACCAGCAAGGGCTCGAGCAAGGCGTCCACGAACGTTACTCCTCGTCGGGTAGGTGATGCGAATGGGAATGTGCAGCGTGGTCGCCGCCCGCCACGGCCGAGATCGCCGAGAGCGACGCCTGACCGAGCAGCTCACTCGGCAAACCCCAGGCGGAGACGCGGCCCGCGTCGAGGTACACCACGCGCTCGGCGCACCGCGCGACGGCCGCGAGGTTGTGCGTCACGAGCACCGCCGCGAGCTCGTCACTCGCGGAAATTTCGGCCAAGAGATCGAGAAACTCGGCGCGCCCCTTCACGTCGACGCCTGCCGTCGGCTCGTCCAGGATCACGAGCGAGGGCTTGTTCACGAGCGCCCGCGCCAGGAAAACCCGCTGCGTCTCGCCGCCCGAGAGCCGCGCGATCTCTTTTTCGAGGAGCTTCTCACCGCCCACGTGTCGCAGGATCTCGATCGCCCGCGCGCGCTCCTCCTCGCGGATTCGAAGGGGCCAGCTGCCACGCATGCTGGCCACGATGAGGTCTACCGAGCGCGCCGGGAACGTCATGTCGCTCGTCTTGCGTTGCGGCACGTAGCCGACTTCCCGCAGCGCTTTTTGCGCGGGTTTGCCCATGATCCGGATCGTGCCGCTCGTCGGGGTCATGAGGCCGAGCACGGCCTTGAGGAATGTGCTCTTGCCCGCGCCGTTCGGGCCGCAGAGGCACACGAACTCGCCCTTCGGCACCCAGAACGAGATCTCGTCGAGGAGCCTCCGCCCCGGCACGTCGACCACGAGCTTCTCGATCTCGAGCACGCGCGGAAGCGTTGGATCCGGGAGCGAGAAATGTCCTTGCGGAAAACCTTCCGCAGAGGCGGCGGCTGATCGGCTCATTTCAGCGCCTTGTCGAGCACGTCGGCGTTTTTCTCGCAAAGCTTCTCGTACGTCTCGGCGCCGGTGCTCCCGCCGATCGGATCGAGCTCGAAGAGCGGCACCTTTGCCTGATCGGCGATCACCTGCGCGGGCCTGCGATCGAGCTGCGGCTCGGAGAAGAGCGCCGCGGCCTTGCTCTTCTCGATCGCGGAGAGCACGTCCTTCACGTACCGCGCGGTGGGCTCCTTGCCCGGGAACGGCTCGATCACGGCCGCGATCTGGAGGCCGTATCGCTCGGCGAAATACCCCATCGATCCGTGGAAGGTGACGATCGTCTTTTTCGTCCAGCCCTTCGAACGCGCATCGAGGCTCGTGTGCAGTTTGTCGAGCTCCGCCTCGACGGCCTTGCCACGCGCCCGGTAGCCCTCCGCGCCTTTGGGATCGAGCTTCTCGAAAGCCTCGACGAGCAGCGGAACCACGGACTTCATGCGCACCGGATCCAGCCAGAAATGCGGGTCCTCGGCGCCGTGGGCGTGGTGATGACCGTGATGATCGTGTCCGCCCTTCGCCGCGCCCTTGGGCTCGGGCTTCGGCGCGTGATCTCCATCGTCGTGCTCACGGCCGTCGGCGGGCAACGCGCGCGCCTTCTCGTGGTCGTCGTGGCCCTTCTCGTCGTGATCGTCGTGGTCGTCTTCGCCCTCTTCCGCGGCCTCGGCGCCGACCTCCTCGGCCGTCATGCGGCGCGGGTTGGCCTTCGGTCCGAGCTGCACGATGGGCACGTCGGTTCCTGCCGCGCCACGCACGATCTTCTCGAGCCACGCATCCATGCCGAGGCCGACCGAGACGCCGAGCTTGCTCTTCGCGACCTGCGCCATCTCCTTGGGCGTGGGGTCGTAGCTGTGCTCGGAGCGCCCCGGAGGAAGCACGAGCACGACGTCGAGCCCGTCACCCGCGACGCGACGCGCGATGTCCCAGAGCGGAAAGATCGAGACGGCGACGCGGGGTTTGTCCGAGGAGGCGGACGGGCCGTCTTTGCTGCGGTTGCAGGCCGCGGCGGCGAGCACGCAGAGGACGAGGACGATGGAGCGAAGGACCGTGGCGAGTCTCGGCGTCATGAAGCGCTTCCCCCCGGGTGAAGGCCGGGGCGGCAGGATCGCAGGCGAGGGGGGAGCCGTGTCAAGCAAGCTCGGATGTTGCTCGGCCGATCGACCCGCCGCGGCCCCGTAGTACGATGCGCCTCATGTCTTCGTCTTCCCTCGCCGCCAAACCGAAGGCGCCGATCGTCTCGCGGGCCGCGTTTCCCCGCGTCCGCGTGTGTGTCGACTGCCGGACGTTGCTCGGCCCGAACGAGGCGTGTGATGGAGGGGCGAAACATCGCGTGGCCTCGCTCGAGACGCCCCAGGGACGCAAGGCGTTGCTCACCGAGGTGTGGGGCCCGCCATCCGTGCGAAGGCGCGCCAAACAGCTCGCGAAGGCGGGCGGCAGCAGCCTCGGCGCAGGCACGATCTTCCAAGGTTGCGGCGAATGCGGCAGCGTCGCCGCGGAGAGCGAGCTCATCGCCGTCGTCGCCGTCGTCGCGCTCATCGCGGCCGTCGGCGTCGCGCTCTACTGGATCATCGCCAAGATCTTCGAGGCCGTGCGCGCCTACCAGAACCGGCCTCGGCCGAACGGCGGCATCACGCGGCCGCCTTCGCTCGGACGCAAGGCAGGGCCGAGCGGAGTCGTGATCGGACAAACCGGCATGCTCACGCCCGCGACGGGCAAGGAGTGCGTCGCCTGGGCCCTCGATCTCCGCAACAAGCGGTTTCTCGGGACAGACGTCATGCTCCACGACGCCGAGACCTGTGGCTTCGAGGTGAGGCTCGACGACGGCACTTCGCTGCGTATCCCCGGCGGCCGCATCCGCCTCGAAGGCCCGAGCGAGCGGATCGATCGTTCGGACGCAACGCTCGTCGGAGCGTTTGTCGAGACCATCTCGCGCGCGGACCACCCCGACGACGTGGAGCTCGAGCCGTTCCCGTACGATACCGTCGACGAGGTCGTGGTTCGTCCGGGCGATCGCGTGCGTGTCTTCGGCGAGCTCGAGCGCGAAGTGGATCCAGAGGCTCCGGGCGGGTATCGCGGGACGAACGCGGTGCTCGTGCCCACGGGAGTGCCTGCATTACGCGTCGAGCGGGGATAAGATGGCCCCCATGCCCACCAAGGTCGAGCTCGCTGCCTGCCAGGTACACATCACGCCCGAGGATTACGCGTCCGCCGGCGCTTTCGAGGCGATGCTCGATCGGATCGGCGAAAAACTCACGAAATCCCGCGCGCTGGCTGCCGACGGGACCTACGCGCACCCTTGCCTCGCCGTCTTTCCGGAGATGATCGGCGGGTTCTTGCCCCTCGTCGGCAGGCTCGACGCCTCGACGCGGCGAGTTCATGCCCTTCTCCACGCCTTTCGGCCAGGTGGGTACACTCATCTGTTACGATGGCTTCGCCGTCCCACACACCACCCGCGAGCCCGACTTCTGCCCGCTGCTCTCCCATTACGACGATCACGGTTGCAACGTCGTCGCCCAGCCCGCCGCGAATTTCTGGCCGTGGGAGACGCCGTGGACGTTCGGGGGAACGGACGGACGCAGGCTCCGCAAGGAGCAATGGCTCGACGAGGGGCTCTTCTCGCAGATGGAGACCTCCCCGCTGCGCGCTGTGCGATTCGGCGTGATCGCGCAGCTCCTCGGCCGGGTCAAAGACAGCCACTTCGACGGCCGCTCGCAGATCCTCGCGCGGGGCGAGGACGGAAGCGTGCGTGTCCTTGCTGAAGCGGCGCGCGGCGACGCGTCGCCCGAGGCGGAGGAGGTGCTCCTCCGTGTCGTCGAGGGATAGCGACCCTTTACATCCCCTCCTGGCAATCTTACCTTCCCGCGCCGGCCGACGAGCCTCCGAGGACCCACGCGATCATGAATCAACCGAACCCTTGGATCCTGCTCATGGGAGGCTTCGCGCTCTTCAACGTCGCCGGCATGGCGTACGGGGTGAAGGCGCCCGAGTGGGTGCGTATCCTCCTGGCGCTGGCCTGCCTGGGGCTCGGCGTCGTCTCTATCGTGCTCGCCTTCAAGCGGCAGTTCGGCAAAAAACCGGTCCCGCCGCCGAAAGTCCCCTCCCGCAGGGCCGCGCGGGAGGCCACGCGGCAAAGCTCCACGCAGACGAGCGATACGGGTGGCGTCCAGCAATAAAGGGCCTCGGCGCGACGACGCACGCCAAACCCTGCTCGCGGACCTCGCGGCAGGACGCCTCGTGTCCGACGTCGCCTTCGACAGGCTCTACCCCGATCGGATCCGCAAGGTTTCGAATACCTTCTGGACCCCGGTCGACGTCGCTCGCCGCGCCGCGAAGCTCTTCGAAACGCATGGCGCGCGGCATGTGCTCGACGTAGGCGCCGGTGCCGGGAAATTCTGCGTCATTGCCGCCCTCACGACGAACCTCGAGCTCACGGGCGTCGAACAACGCGAGGGCCTCGTCGCCATCGGCGCGGTGATCGTCGAATCGTATACCATTCCGCGCGTCTCGTTGATCCATGGGACGCTCGAGGACGTCGATTTCGACGCGTTCGACGGGTTTTACCTCTTCAATCCCTTCGAGGAGGGCACGTTTTCCCCCGCGGAATGGGCCGACAGGACGATCCCTCTCTCCGAAGAAAGCGCCTCGCTCGACATCACGCGCGTCGAGGCCGCGTTCGCTCGGGCCCGGCGCGGCGCGTGTGTGGTGACCTATCATGGATTCGGCGGCGCCATGCCCCCGGGATTCGTGCATCTGGCCGAGTCGACGCGCGGCGTTCCGTTCCTGCGGCTCTGGGTGAAGGAATGACCACGCGCGGGGGTCCGGGGTGGCGCGACGGGGTCAAACGCTGGTAACCTCGCCTCGTGATGGATGACCTCGATGACGGCTCGCCCACGTCCCGCTTTCTTCGCGTGGTCTGCGGGATCGCGCTCGCGGTCTTCTTTGGCGCGCTCGGCTTCGGCATCGTCTTCGCACCGATGAAGGGCCATCCCCTCCTGATGGGGCTGCTCAAGGCATTCATCGCCCTGCTCTTCGGCGGCATCGCCGCGGGCTCCCTGGGAGGCGCCGTGGTTGCCTTCACCGGCGCGAGCAAAAAAGCGCGTGGCGTACCTGACGAGGCGCTCGGCCGTTGCCTCACGTGCGGCGAAGCCACGCCCAACGACGTCGTTTGCCCCGTCTGCGGCGAACCACCGGTCGACCGGGCGCGTTTCTTTGGCGCCGAGCGATCGCCCTGGTTCGGCCCGGCCATGGGCGCGGCCATCTTCGGCGCGCTCGTGCTCCTCGGATTGTTCATCCTCCTCGGGCCTTATCATGACGGCGAGCGCCGCGTCTGGGCCCTGCTCGCGTTCGGCGCGCTCGCCTTGCTCCTGATCGCCGTGGGCGGCGCGGGGCTCTTTGGCTCGCTCGTCTCGCTCCGCGATTGGCTCGGCGGAACGACGCGCCTCACATTTTCCGTGCGAGGCCCCGAACGAACGACGCAGGGCTCTGGTGCGGCCGTGTGGGGCAAGCTCGTTTTTCTCGGGGGCAATGGACGTGTCGTATCTCCGCTCTCGCCTCCTCGGAACGGGGAGGGTGAATATCGCGTTTCGGCCGGCGATGTGGCCTTCGCCGAGATGGTCGCGACCCTCGACGCCGCGGGGCTCGTGTACATCGAGGACGTCACCTCCTTCGACTGGTGCCTCGGCGAGAACCGCGGCAATCCCATGAAACCCAAGCTCCCCGAGGGCCCCGGGCCCCTCCCGTTCGTGCGGTCGAAAACACGGCAGATCCTGATCACGCTCACGCCGCCCCTGCGCGCCGCCGTGCCCATGGAGGACGACGAGGATGGCCTTTCGGAGTTCGTCCCGGTCGAGGAAATTCTTTCCTCCGACCCTCGGATAGCCATCCACCAATTCTTCGCCCGGTACCTCCGCGCGAGGGTGGACCTCCCCATGTTCCGCGCCATGCTCGATATCGATCCCGTGCACCGCGCCCAGGCCCTCGCCCACGCGCGCGCCTTGCGTGACGGCGGCGTCGTCGTCACGCAGGAGCTCGTCGACGCGATCCTCGGCGCAATCCGCGAGGCGACCCGCCCCCAGGCTTAACGGAAGCTGTCCTTCGCCGCCCGTACCCTCCCGAGCACCTCCGCCCCGTTTGTCCCAGCATAACGAGCGCGTACGCTCGGCTCGTCCACCCGCAAGAACGGGTTTGTCCGAAGCTCCTCGGCCATCGTCGACGGCACCGTGGGCTCGCCGCGGGTGCGTGTGTCCTGGGCCGCGGCGAGCGCGCGCTTCACGTCCTCGTTGTCGGGCTCCACGAAAGCCGCGAATCGAAGGTTGTTCACGGTGTACTCGTGCCCGCAAAAGATCCTCGTCTCGCCCGGGAGGTGGCCGAGCTTTTCGCAAAGCGAGGCGTACATCATCGCCGGCGTGCCCTCGAAGAGCCGGCCGCAGCCGGCCACGAACAACGTGTCCCCGGTGAAGACGGCGTCCTTTACGACATAAGCCACCGCGTCGAGCGTGTGCCCAGGGACGTGGAGCACGCGAAAGGTCATGCCGGCGACCTCGAACGGCTTCCCTTCCTCGACACCGACCGTCTGCGCCGGGATCCTGCCCTGCCCGAGGTCACTCGCGTGCCCGTAGATAGAGAGGCCCCCGAACCGGTCTCGAAGGGCCTCGTTGGCGCCCACGTGGTCCCAGTGGTGGTGCGTGTTCAGGATGGCCACGAGGTCGAGCCCCTCGCGCGCGAGGGCCGCCAGCACGGGCGGTGCCTCCGAGGGATCCACGACCACCGCCTCACGCCGCCCCTCCTCGGACACGAGGTACGCATAGTTGTCGCTCAAACAGGCCACCGGAACGACGCGCATGGCACAACCCTACCGCGCCCACGCCCGCCCTTCAACACCCCATTCATGACCCCATTCATGTGCCATTCCGTCCACCACCCTCCTGGCACCCGCGCCCCCGATGGCACACTTCGGCACCCTTTCGATTCCCACTTTCGCCTGCGAATTCGAGGAAACATGGGCCGAGGGCCTGCTGGCCCGGCGCTTGCTGAAGGGGTGGACATGAAGACACACGCCCGCTCTGCCTTTTGGCTCTTCGCTTCGATCCTCCCCCTCACGGCGGCCGGTTATGGCTGCAGTGGCACGACCGAGGTGCGCACGCCGGCGACCGGAGAGGCGCGTGGCACATTGCAGCAGGCCCAGAGCTGCTCCGACCTCGAGACGATGTTGAAACAAGACGCGGTCACCAAGATGAACGCGCAGATCGACGTGATCATCGCCCAGATCGAGGAGAATGGCGGATACTGGGGTGGTGAACCCGGCGGGTGGGACGGCGAAGGCTCCTCCGTCGTCGTGGGCTCCACGGGCAGCGGCGGCCCTCCTCCTCCTCCAGGCGGCGTGGGCGGCGCGGGTGGTTCGGGCGGCGGATCGAGCGGCACCGGCGGCGCGTCGGGCGGCGGGGACGAGAATGGCGGCGACCCCGACCACTCCGAGACGAACACGCAGGTCGCGGGCGTCGATGAGGCCGACATCCTGAAGACGGACGGCAATTACCTCTACCTCCTGCACGGCCAGAACCTCGAGATCCTGAAATCCTGGCCCGTCTCGGACCTCGCGATCAACACGACCACGGCGGTCGAGGGCAACCCGATCGAAATGTTCGTGACGGACGACCAGCTCGTCATCTATTCGCAGGTCGACGGCACGGAGCTTTATGAGCAGACCGGCGTGACGCCGCGCTCGCCCTATTACGATTATTCGTACGGCGGCGTGGGCTCCCCGGAGTGGGACGGCGCCTACAACCCGTATTACGCGCCGCTCACGAAGATCACGGTCCTCGGCCTCGACGGCGGGCAAACGACGGGCGTCCAGAAGGAGCTCTACTTCGAGGGTAGCTACGCCTCCTCGCGCCGCGTCGAAAAACACGTGCGTACGATCCTCTCGGGCGGCCATCACGGCCCCGCGATCAACTACTACCCGGAGTTCGGGGCCGATTACCCCGAGACCGTCGAGGCGTGGAAGCAGGCGTTCGAGGATCTGCGCTTCAAGAACGCGCTCGCGATTTACGGCTCCACGATCTCGGATTGGCTGCCGTACCGCTTCGAGAAGAGCGGCGGGAACGTGTCCCTCCTGGCCCCGAGCTGCGGCTCGTATTACGTGCCCACCACGGGCTCCACGGCGTACGGCCTCGTGCAGGTCGAATCGTTCGCGCTCGACAACCTCGCCGCGCCCCTCGTCGAGACCAGCATCGTCAGCGCCGTCGATACGGTGTATTCGAACGCAGACGGGCTTTACCTCGCGGCGCGCGGCTGGCTCGACCCGCAGATCTCGTGGAGCCTGCCCGTCGAGGCGGTCGACCAGTCCGAAACGTTCATCCACAAGTTCGACCTCGCGACGAACCCGGCAGAGCCCGCCTACGTCGCGACGGGTTCGGTGCCCGGGCACGTGAAAAACCAGTTCTCGCTCGACGAGAAGGACGGCCTGCTCCGCATCGCGACGACGCGCCAGCTCGCCTCGCAGACGGACTGGACGACCTCGAACGACGTGTACGTCCTCGGGCAGAATCAAGCAGAGCTCGTGCAGGTCGGCGCCGTGACGGGCCTCGCCCCCGGCGAGCAGATCTATTCGACGCGTTTCGTCGGCGACCGCGGGTATGTCGTCACGTTCCGCCAGGTCGACCCGCTCTTCGTGATCGACCTCTCGGCGCCCGCGACCCCGACGGTCCTCGCCGAGCTCAAGATCCCGGGCTTCAGCGAATACATGCACCCGATGGACGAGAATCACCTGCTCACGATCGGCCAGGACGCGACCAATGACGGCCAGGTGATCGGCCTCGCGTTGCAGGTCTTCGACGTGACGGATCCGGCGGCGCCCGCGCTGATGCACAAGTACACGTTCTCCGGCTCGGAGTCGGGTTACTCCGAGGCGCAATACAACCACAAGGCGTTCAACTGGTACGCCCCGAAGAACCTGCTCGCGTTCCCCTTCAGCGGCTGGAATCCCACCACGGGCCAGATGAAGAGCTCGCTCGAGCTCTTCGACGTGACGCTCGCCGGCGGCATCCAGAAGCGCGGCTCGATCGACCACACGAGCTTCTTCGCGGCCGATCCGTACGGATACTGCAATGGTTACTACGGCGTCGACGTTCGCCGCGGCGTGTTCATCGACGATTACGTCTACGCGATCTCGTACGGCGGCGTGACGGCGAGCGACGTGAGCGCCCCCGAGACCCCGGTCGCGAACGTGGCCCTGCCCCAGCCCGCCCAGCCCTACGGCTACTGCGGCTTCTGATCGTCAGATCGTCAGGACGAACGCTCGCGCGTCATTTCGAGCATCGTCGAGCGGAAGCCCAGCGAAGCAAAAAGCCGCTGGGCTTCCGCAATCATGTTCAACGTGGCCCAGGCGCGCGCAGCCCCATCGAACGCAGGCACGTCTTCAGGCCCTCCTCGAGATCGGAGACCGTCGTCAGCCCCGCGAGATCCACGCCGAGCTCCACGATGGTCTGCGCGACCCGGGGCCGAATGCCACTCACGATCGCCCGCGCCCCGAGCAGCTCCGCCGCGCGTACGATACGCAGGAGGTGGTCTGCCGTCTCGGCGTCGAGCGTATCGACGCCCGTCAAATCGAGGATCGCGTGGTGCGCGCGGCGCTGGACGATCGCCTCGAGCAACGTCTGCATGATGGTCGCCGCGCGCGCCCCGCTCACCTGCCCGACGATGGGCAACGTCAGGATGCCCTCCCATACCTGGATGATCGGGGTCGAGAGCGCCTGGATCGTTTTGGCCTGCCGCTCGATGAGGAAGGCATTCTCCTTTTCGGTGCGCCTGAGCGCCTCCTCGGTCGAGCGCCGCTCGTCGACCTCCTGCCGGAGCCGCTCCAGCGCGACCGCGAGATCCGCGCGCGTCGCCCCGTCCGTGGCGAGCAGGTGCTCGATATCCCCCTCGATCGTGCGGTCCGAGGGGCGCACCACGAACGCGTCCGCTTCGTCGCCCCGGGCCTGAAACGAAGTCTGCTGCGCCCAGCAATTTTTCCCAAAAATACGCGTGCAAAGCCCGGCGAACTTGCCGCCCATCATGCTCGAGCCCCAGCACACAGAGAGCGCGCGCTGGTAGATCCCCTCCCAGGCGTTCCTGCAACGGAATCGGCCCTCCTCGGCCTCGCGGTCGATCGAGACGATCTCCCAGAGCCCCCAGCCGGCCGCCGCTGCAATGCCGGCGAGCGAGGAGAAGCCCTCCTCGAACGTCGGGAACGATTGGATGTGCGCCCAGTCCCCGTCGACGCTGTCGCGCCCGCCGCTCTGCAAGGCGAGGTTGAATCGCTCGATGCCCACCATCCGCGAAAGCCCGAGCATGAGGCCGGCCATGCTGGACTCCGTCCACATCGTGATCGTCGGCAGGCCCATGAAGAACTGCATGCCGCTGGGCAGGTCGAAAGCCACGTCCACGCCGCCGACGTCGATTTTGAGCGGAAGAGCCTTCGGTTGTTTCCGGTCGTTGGCCTCGAAAAGAGCGACGTCCGTCATATACACCCCCCGGTGAATGCAACACGATACGCGCCTGGCACAGACGCGTATGCTCGGGCTATTCCTGATTTCGTGACCGGGGCGTGCTCGGTCGCGCGAGGACGCGACCGATATGCTCAGAACATTGGCTGCGACGCGAAACGGGCGAGGTGGTGCTCCTCGTCCCCGAAAATGGCGTTCAGGACGTGCATGCGCTTGAAATAAAGCCCGATGTCGTGCTCGTCCGTGATGCCGATTCCGCCATGGAGCTGGATGGACTGCTGCGTGACATAACGCCCGGAAATCGCGAGCTCCACCTTCGCGGCGCTCACGGCCGATCGGCGCTCGGCCGGGTCCGGATCGGAGACCTTGATGCTCGCCAGGATCGAGGTGCTCTTCGCGAGCTCGGTCCGGATGAACATGTCGACGGCGCGGTGCTGCAATGCCTGGAACGTACCGATCTTCACGCCGAATTGATCACGCGTCTTCAGGTAGTCGACGGTCATGGCGAGGGCCGTACGCATGACGCCGAGGCCCTCGGCACACGCCGCCGCGGCCCCGAGATCCATGACCTCGTCGAGCACGGGCGCCGCTGCTCCCTCCGCGCCGAGCCGCATCGCCGAAGGGACCCGCGCGCCCGCGAGCGTGATCGTCGCGGCTTTTTGCCCGTCCATCGTCTGGATCGGCTTGATATGCAGGCCTTCCGTGTCCCGCGGGAGCGCAAAAAGCGAAATGCCGGCCGCGTCCCCCACGTCGCCCTCGGTGCGCGCCGAAACGACGAGGACGTCGGCCGCGTGCCCATTCAGGACGAACACCTTCTCGCCACGGAGCACGTATTCATCCCCATTTTTCGTTGCCGTGGTCTCCACCCAGGTCGGGTCGAAGCGGCCGCCGCGCTCGGCCCAGGCGAGCGCGAGGCTCGTGTCGCCGGCGATGAGCGGCGCGAGGATCTCCTCGTGTTGCGCCGGGCTCCCAGCGCGAAGAACGGCCATGCCAGCCGTGAGCACGGACGCGACGAAGGGCTCGGGGACGAGCCCAGAGCCGAATTGCTCGAGCAGAATGGCGACGTCCACGAAGGAGCCGCCGAGGCCGCCCGCCGATTCAGGGAAGGCGAGGCCGAGGAAGCCGAGCTCGGCCATCGTCTTCCAGAAAGGCTTGCTCCAGCCGATGGGATCTTCCCGCAAGGCGCGGAATCGCGTCACGGGGGACTCTTTCTTCACGAAGGAGGCCGCGGTGCTTTCGAGGAGCTTCTGGTCCGGCGTGTGATCGAAATTCATGGCAATACCCGTCAAGCGCTCGGGAGGCCGAGGATGAGCTTGGCGATGACGTTTTTCTGGATCTCGTTGCTGCCGCCGTAAATGCTGGCCGCGCGCGCGTAGTTGAACTGCGGGGCGATCGACGCCTCAGCTTCGGGGATCGTGCCCGGCTCGTTGTGCCACGAGAGCGCGTCGTGCCCCATCACGTCCATCGCGAGCTCGTAACATTGCTGCAGGATCTCGGTGCCGCGAATCTTGAGGATACTCGCCTCCGGCCCCGGAGCGTGGCCGAGCTCGGCCGATGCAATGGCCCGGTAATTCGCCATGCGGAGCGCCCAGAGCTCGATCTCGAGCCGGGCGATACGCGCGCGCCACGCCGGCACCTCGAGGAGCGGCACGCCGCGCTCCGTGGTCGCCGCCGCGATCTCCTTCACCCGCCGAAGCGTGCGCGTCGACAAACCCACCGCCGCGATGTACGTGCGCTCGTGCCCGAGCAGCGCCTTCGCCAGCGTCCAGCCGCCGTGCAGGGGACCGACGAGGTTTTCCCCGGGCACGACGACGTTCTCGAAAAACGTATCGCAAAACGCGGGCGTCCCGGCGATCGTGAGCGTGGGCCGCGCCGTGACGCCGGGCGTCTTCATCTCGACCAGGAAAAAGCTGATCCCCGATTGTTTCTTCGCGGTCTTGTCCGTCCGCGCGAGGATGAAGATCCAGTCGGCGTGTTGCGCGTACGTGGTCCAGGTCTTCTGACCATTCAGCACGTAATTGCCCTTGCCGTCGGGCTCGGCGCTCAGCTTGAGCGAGGCGAGGTCGCTCCCGGCGTTCGGCTCCGAATAGCCCTGGCACCACACCTCTTCGCCCGCGAGGATCTTCGGCAGAAAACGTTTGCGTTGCGCGTCCGTGCCGAACTGGAGGATGAGGGGGCCGACCATCATCAGGCCGAAGGGCGAGAGGACCGGGGTGCCGGCGAGCTCGAGCTCCTCGGTCAGGATGAAGCGGCGCGTGACGTCGAGCCCGGCGCCGCCCCATTCGGCGGGCCAATGGGGCGCGACCCAGCCCTTCGTATGGAGGATCCGGTGCCACTCCATGATTTCATCGTGCTCGAAATGCCCATCGACGGCCGCTTTCTCGCGGATGTGGGGAGGCATGGCCTCCCGGATCCACGCGCGGACCTCGTCGCGGAAGGCGGACTGCTCAGGGGTGAAGGACAGGTCCATCGGATCTCCGGGGTCCGTCCTAGTGCGAAAACGCGCCGAAGGGAAGAGCCACGGACAGGCGGGGGGGACGAATGCCGGATCGACGAGATCCCCCGCGATGTTCCCCGCCCCGCCCCCGATAGCCGCTCGTCACGTATCTTTGTTCACGGCACCGACGACGCCATCATAAAATTCCGAGCTGCTGGTCTCATCGAGGAGCCGGTTCCATCCGCGCTCGTCGAAAGGCACCGGGAGCCCGTGGTTCGTGAGCAGCACGGCGAAGAGCTGCCGCGCCGGATCGACCCACATGAACGTGCCCGCGCCGCCGGCCTTGCCGTACGAGCCCGGCGAGAGGCGCGTCCCGCCATTGCTGAAACGCGGCGTGAAGAGCTCCCAGCCGAAACCCTTCGGCGTCGACAGGAGGTTCAAGAGGGGAGACGTGTCCGCCTCCACCGCATGGACGAACGTCGTTTGATTCGCGACCATCGCGGCCGCGAGCTCCGGCGAAAGGATACGTTTTCCATCGTAAGTGCCCCCGCCGAGCACCATCTGACAGAAAACGGCCACGTCCTTCACCGTCGAGAACACGCCGTCGCAACCACATACGCCACCGAGCATGAAATCCTGGTCGTCCTGCACCGCGCCCCGCACGATCGTCGTGCGCCGCGGTGTCGCGCCCGTCGCGGCGATACGCGGGAGCAGCGCCGCCGGCGGATTGTACGTCGTATCGACCATTCCGAGAGGGCCCCACACGGCGTCCCGCGCGAATACGTCGAGGCTCGTGCCCGCGACCGCCTCCACGAGCTTGCCGAGAAGTCGATACGTCAAATCACTGTATTCGACCTTGCTCCCGGGTGGGTATTCGAGCGGCGTCTCGGCCATCTTCCGCCATATCTCCTCCCGCCCCTCGTCGTAAAAATGGTTGTCGAGCGGCAGGCCGGCCGAATACCGGAGCATGTCACGTACCGTAACGCGGTCCTTGCCTTCCCCCTTGAACGACGTCAGATGTTTGACGACCGGATCCTCGAGATGGACCTTGCCACGGTCGACGAGGACCAGCGTGGAGACGGCGGTCGACAGGACCTTCGTCATCGATTCGAGATCAAAGACGGTGTCGAGCGTCACGGGATCCTTGCCGCCGCGGACCTTGTTGCCGTAGGCGTGTTGTCCGACGATCTTGCCGTGTCGCGCGACGAGCGCGGTGAACCCGGGGAAAGACTCGTCGTTCACGCGACGCTCGAGGCGCGCGAAGACGTCTGCGATCCGCGAGGCCGACATGCCGACGCTCTCGGCCGCGGCAGGCACGAGCGGCCCCGTGGACGGCGACAATCGCGCGCCTTCCGCGCCCGAGCCCGGGGATTGAGGACAACGCGACTCGGACGTCGGGCTGCAGGCCGAAGCAAGGAGCAGGGCCCCGAAGCCTTGAAGGACCCGGCGGCGATCGATGGTGGACGTGACTTGGCCCATAAGAAGGGATTATCTTCGTCAGCGAGAGGATGGAAGCAGCATGCGCACACATGCGTCGGGTGGACGCGCAGAGTCGCATTTTGCCGAGCCTGACGTGGGCAGCAAGCTTCTCGTCGAGGGATCGAACGGTTTTCGATCGGGATGTAAGCTCACCTCGTGTCGGCGGATTTCACAGGCGTCCAGGCCGGCGGGTCGCTGGCAGGGAAGGACTCCTCGGACGCCTCGTCGACAAGCTCATCGTCGGCCGTTTTGGGCTCGAGCACCCGTGTCTCTCCTTGCCAACGGACCGGAGGCCTCCCGTGCTCCGGCGCGTCGGCCGGGATGCCTCCGCTCGGCTTTTCCGGTATCGATGACCTCGGCTGGCCAGAGCCGGGGGGCAAGGACGTTCGCTCGTTTTGGTCTCCGGGGATCCTCATGGTGTTGTCCATGCCCGCCTCGGAGCAGAGCGCAAGGGGGGAGAAACGCAGAAAAGCTCGCTCGATGGAGCGATGTGCTCGTCCCCTGGGCAATGGATCACTCGGCCAAACCCTCGACGCGGGCTCTCCGGTGCCCCCTCCTTCATTCGACGGTGACGGTCTTCGCCAGGTTTCGCGGCTGATCGACGTCGTTCCCCTTCAGGTTCGCCACGAAATACGCAATCAGCTGGAGCGGCAACACCGTGAGCAGCGGCAGCACCTCGTCCGGCGCCTTCGGGATCCACACGATGTGCTGCGCGAGCTCCATCATCGGCTCGTCGCCCTTCGTGGCAATCGCGATCACCTGCCCTTCCCGCGCGCGGACCTCCTGCAGGTTCGAGTACATCTTCTCGTACTGCGCGTCCTTCGGGCACACCGCCACCACCGGCAGATTCTCGTCGATCAGCGCGATCGGCCCGTGTTTCATCTCGCCGGCCGCGTACCCTTCGGCGTGCGCGTAAGAGATCTCCTTCAGCTTGAGCGCGCCTTCCAGCGCGATCGGGAAGCCGAGCCCGCGCCCCAGGAAAAGCACGTCCTTCGCGTGCACGAGTTTCTTCGAAATGGCGTGCACGTAATCGGCGTCGCCGAGGATCTCGCGCTGATGGCTCGGGATCTCCCACAAGGCTTGCAGCACCTTCTGCGCGCGCTCCTGCGGCAACGCATTCCTGCGGCGGCCCATGTACACCGCCAGCAAAAGAAGCGCGGCGAGCTGCGTCGTGAAGCATTTCGTCGAGGCGACGCCAATCTCGGGGCCCGCGTGCGTGTAAAGCGCGCCGTCCGCCGCGCGCGGGATCGCGCTGTCGAGCACGTTCGCCACGGCGAGGATCCGCGCTCCGCCCGCTTTTGCGGCCTTCACGGCGGCCAGCGTGTCCGCCGTCTCGCCCGATTGGCTCACCGCGACCACGAGATCGTCCGGGTAAAACAAAGGCTCGCGATAACGCACCTCGCTCGCGAGCTCCACGACCGAAGGCACCCGGCCGAGCTGCTCCATCCAGTATCGACCGGCGATGGCCGCGTGGTGGCTCGTCCCGCAAGCGACGAAATACACGCGCCGGATCTTCTGCGCCACGTCCGGCGGCACGCCCATCTCGGCGGCGTACACGTCCCCCTCGGCGAGGTCGATCCGGCCGCGCAAGGTCGCCTCCACGACCTCCGGCTGCTCGTGGATCTCCTTGCGCATGAAATGCTTGTAGCCGCCGCGCTCGGCTTGCACCGGGCTCCAGTCGATATGTTTGGCCTTCCGCGTCACGACCTCGCCCGAGACCGTCTCGACCCGGACGCCCGTCGCGCGGAGCTCGGCCACGTCGCCGTCCTCGAGGAACATCATCGAACGCGTGTGCGCGAGCAGCGCCGGGATATCGCTGCCGCAAAGCATCTCGCCTTCGCCGAGGCCCACGACGAGCGGCGACCCGTACCTCGCCACGACCACCACGTCCGGCTCGTCCCGCGAGACGACCGCGATCGCGTAGGCGCCGACCACGTGCCGGAGCGCGTTCTGCACCGCCACGAAGAGCGGCTTTTTCCCCCGCGAAAGCTCGCGGTGAATGAGGTGCGCCACGATCTCCGTGTCCGTGTCCGAGAGGAATTTCACCCCTTCGGATTCGAGCTCCTGCCGCACGGCCACGTGGTTCTCGATGATTCCATTATGAACGACCGCGACGGGGCCCGCCGAGTGCGGGTGCGCGTTCGCCTCGCTCGGGCGTCCGTGGGTCGCCCAGCGCGTGTGCCCGATGCCCGTCGAGCCCGCGAGAGGCCGCTTCTCCAGCGCCTCGGACAGGCGCGCGAGTTTGCCGAGCGTACGCACAATCTCGATGGAACGACCGTCATGGATGGCGACGCCGGCCGAGTCGTATCCTCGGTATTCGAGCTTCCGCAACCCGTCGACGATGATGGGGGCCGCATGTCGCGTCCCGACGTATCCCACGATCCCGCACATCGGATGCCTCGCTTCGTGCTGCGGCCCGCGCGCCGCCGTCGTGATGTACCCCGAGCGGCGCCTCCGAGCGAAAAACTTTCCACCTAGGGAGGCGACTCGGCGCGTCCGTGCGCCTCGACGATCCGCCCCGCACGCGTGAAACGCGCAAACAGGAGGGCGAACCCACAGGCGATCCCCGAGACGACGGCGGCGCCGGAGAAGGCCATCCCCCCGCCGCCACGCCGGTAGATCTGGATCCAGACCATCATGCCGACGACCGATCCCGCGGAGATCGTGGCCAGGAAGATGCCCTGCGCGGTGCCGAGGATGTGCGCCGGAGCCCGTTCTTTCACGTAGGCCAGGGACGAGACCCACGCGAGGCCGAAGGCGATGCCGTGGAGGGGCTGGAGCACGAAAAGCGGGAGCCAGCCCGGGACCAACCCGATGAGGAGCCAGCGGAGGGCGGCGGTGCCATACGCGACGGCGAGGAGCACGGGGGGGCGGGCGCGGGTCGCGAGGGCGCTCGCGTAGGCCATGAGCACGACCTCGGCGAGCACGCCGGCCGCCCACGCGGCGCCGACGACCCCGGGCGAGGCGCCCCGCGCGAGCAGGTGGAGCGAAAAACACTGGTCGTAACAGGCGAAGGCGCCCTGGGCGAAGAAGGAGCCAGCGAGGAAAAGGCGCACGTCGGTGCTGGCGAGGAAGGCGCGAACCTGGGAGCCCGAGGGACGGGACGGGACGGGCACGCGCGCCGGGAGCGCCACCGTGCTGCCGAGCGTGACGAGGAGGAGCGCGGCGACGGCGATCGGGACCTCGGCCTGGGCGCTCGGACGGAGCCATCGCCCGCCCAGGGCCGCGGCGATGAGAAAACCGATCGAGCCGAAGAGGCGCGTCGATCCATAAGGCATTCCGCCTTTCCCGGACGCCTCCAGCGCGACCACGTCGGCCATCATGGTCATGGGCGAGCGAAAAAAAGCGAATACGAGGACGGCCAAAAACAGGGCGGCGACGCTCGTCGTGCCGTTCGAGGCCAGCGCGGCGACCCCTGCGAACCCGACGAACGCTCCGGCGCACGCGACACGCAGGAGGTGGCCCCGCAGGCCGAGCGCGTCGGCCACGAAGCCGAAGGCCGGCGGCCCGATGACGCTCATGGCCGGGAAGGCGGCCGTGATGAGGCCGAAGGGCAGCCCCCCGACGCCGCGCGCCTCGAGCCAGGGCGGGAAAAACGGCAAATATACGCCGAGCACCGAGAAGCTCGCGAAATAGTAGAGGCGGAGGGCGACGAGGCCGGGCATGGGAGCCTGGGGGTACCGTCATCCAGACTTCAGTTCAAGGCAGTCCGAAGGAGGACAGCGATGCACGACCACCTGACGCACGACAGCCACGACCACCAGCACGGCGAGGGCTGCGGGCACACGGCGATCCGACACCAGGGGCACACCGATTACCTGCACGACGGGCACCTGCACCACGCGCACGGCGATCACATGGACGAGCACGTGCTTTCGGTGGACGCGTCGAACCGCGCCGATTGCACGCCCTCGCACGCCTGCGGCGTCCATCCGTCGGGCCACGCGCATGGGCCCGCGTGTGGGCACGAGGGCGTCCCGCACGGAGATCACGTCGATTACCTCGTCGCCGGGCACCTGCACCACCCGCACGCCGGGCATTGCGACGATCACGGCAGGCTCGAGCTCGCCTGATCGAAGCGCGCTCGACAGTCGCCTTGCGGCCCTACCAGGCCGGCTGGTCGCCTCCTCCGGCTGGAGGGTCGACCGACACGTTGACCTATCCACGCACGGTCACGGTC
>JANMGF010000438.1:0-4819 GCA_031374535.1 Polyangium sp. (in: bacteria) | reverse complement strand
GATCACCCGGCACCACCGCGCGCGACGACGTCGCCGGCACGAGCGAACGCGCCATCGAGGTGTGTGGCGCCGCCTCGTCATGCGCCCCTTCGCCCACGACCGCATCCTCGGGCGCTGCGGGCTCCGAGGGCTCGAGCCGCGGCACGAGCAGGCCTTCGAAGTAGAGCTTGGAGATCGTCGAGAGCGTCGACAGATCCTCGAACGGCGAGGCATCCACGACGGCCATCAGATCCCGCCGACCGTCAAAGAGCCGCAGGATCCCGTTCAACTCGTCCGGGATTTCGTTCAACCGATCGACGAGCTCGTCGGCGTTCACCTCGAACACCGTCGACATGGCCGGCAGCGCCTCGAGCAGGCGCCCCCACTCGTCGACGCGCCGCATGCCTTCCATCAAGAGCCCTTGCGTGGAGGCCCCGATCACGTCGGCGTTCTCGACCTTGCAGAACTCGACCTCGAACGACCCCTCGTTCCAGAGGAGCGCGCGGTACACCGCTTCCTCCCCCATGAGCCGCCCGAGCGTCGCGTCGACGACCTTGCCCTCGCGGAAAAAGATGTTTGCCTCGTGCCTCTCGAATCGGACGTGGCAGATGCCGCTTTTCCGGCTGACCTCGAAGGTTTGCAAGAGGTCGACCACGCCCATGTCCGAGACCAGGCCGCTGAAACGCGTGCGGCCGCCGGTCTGGTTCTGGTGCTTCGTGGCGATGCCCTCGCGGGTGCGCCGCGCGAGGAGCAGGTTCACCCGGGCGATGAGCTCGCGGACGAAGATCGGCTTCGTCAGGTAGTCCTCGACGCCGAGCTCGAGGCCGCGGATCTTGTCTTCGATCGACTTCTGGCTCGTGAGGAAGACGACCGGGATCGTGGCCCAATCGCGGTTTTCCTTGAGCCGCCGCACGAGCGCGTAGCCGTCCAGGTTCGGCAGGCGCGTGTCCGTGAGGATCAGGTCCGGCGTCGAGACCTCGATCTTGGTGAGGGCATCCGCTCCGTCTTGCGCCGTCGTGACGCTGAACCCCGCCTTTTTGAGGCTTACCTCGAGCACCCGCAGGCTGCGGGTGTCAGCGTCGACCAGGAGGAGCTGTTGTTTTGCCACGAGGGTTTTCCGCCCACGCCCACGAAGGGTGACGAGAGCGCGCGTTGTGTGTCAAGTCGGCGCCCTGCCGCGACGCGCGCGGCAGAAGCTCGTCATCAGCCCCACGGATCGACCACGTCTCCGCCGCCGCCCGACTTCTTTTTCGTCGTCGTGGTGGGAGGCGCCGTGGGCGTGGTCGCGGGGGCCGTCGCGGTGGGCGGCGAACCCGTGCTCTTCAACGTTCCGCCGGTCGTCGTTCCCACGGGACGCACGGCCGCGGTCTGCGCGCCCGTCGCCGTCGGCGCGACCTCGACGGGATCCTCCGTCGCCACGGGGGGCGACGTCGTCTCCGTGGGCGTCGGCAAAGGCGTCGCGACGGCCGCAGGCGTGGTCGACGCGGGGGGTGTCGTGGTGGTGGGTGCCGTGAGTGCGGTGGGCGCCGTCGTTGCCGTCGTCCCGCCCGTCGCCGTCGGCGGGGGCTGGATTGCCAGATACGCGACGACGCCGAGCGCGATCACCGTGGCCGCGGCGAGTACAACGACCAGGGGTCCACGCGTGGCGACGACGGGCGGCTCTCGTTTCTCGACGCGCGGCGGGCCGATGCCCTGCCCTTCCTCGCCGAACGCGATGTCGCCGGACTGCGGGATGAGCCCCATCGCCTCTTCGAGCGCCGCCGCGAGCTCCGCCATCGTGGCGAAACGTTCGGCGGGGTTTTTCGCGAGGCAGCGGTTGATGATGTCGCCGAGCGGCCCGATCTGCGTGGGATCCGGGACGCGTTGCTCGACGGGTACGGCCGCGCCGTGGATGTGCTGATCGAGCACGCCCTTGAAGCTGTCGGCCTCGAAGGGGACACGCCCGGTCAAACACTCGTACATGATCACGCCGAGCGCGTAGACGTCGGTGCGGTGATCCACCGGCTGCCCCATCGCTTGCTCGGGGCTCATGTAGTGCGGCGTGCCGAAGATGATGCCCTGGCGCGTCACGCGGCTCGTGCCCGCGATCTTGGCGAGCCCGAAGTCGAGCAGCTTGACGAACTCGCGATCGCCGCTGCGCACGAGGAAGACGTTGTCGGGCTTCAGATCCCGATGAATGACGCCCGCCTCGTGGGCCGACGCGAGCCCGAGCGCGCACTGGAGCCCGACCGCCGCGGTGCGATCCGCCGGCAGGATCCGCTCGCTGCGCAGCACGCTCGCGAGCGAGCTGCCCGTGAGCAGCTCCATCACGAAGTACGGCACCTTCGAGGTGAGCGGCGCGCTCTTGTCCGGCTGCACCTCACCGAAGTCGCTCACGGCGACGATGTTCGGATGCCCGATCGCCGCGGCCGCCTTCGCTTCCTGGATGAACCGCGTGACGATCTGCGGATCCCGCGCGATGTCGGCGCGCAGCACCTTGAGCGCGAACCTGCGCCCGAGCGTCGTGTGCCGGACCTCGTAGACCGAACCCGTGCCGCCCTCGCCGATCACCGACATGGCCTCGTAGCGGCCGTCGATGACCTGACCGATCAGCGGATCGGCGTTCGGGTTCCAGTCCGGCGCGTCGATGAGCGCGTCGCCGTCGAACGGACAGAAACGAACTTCCCCCGAGAAGCACTTGTCGCACGCCGGACATCGCCGGGCGCGCGTACGCTTTTGCCTTGGATCGGCCAGCGGTACAGGTGATGCGGAGGCGTCCACGGCGGCTCCGTTCGAGTCGCGGGAAGGCGCCTTTTCTTCGTTCCCTATGCGGATGGTTCGCGCCACTGAATAACTCTAACCGAGGAACCGGCGGGCCGCGTCCTCAAAATGGTCTCGCGCGCGGGGACAAACCGAGCGCGGTTCGCCTCCGGCTTCCCGCCACCCCTGCCCCCGAAACTGAACTTCGGTGCCCGACCCCGAGCAGCCACGGTATCAACCCGTACCAGGGTCGGGCAATCTTCTACGATCGAGGCGGCCGAGCGGCTCAGATCTCTTCGAGGATCTTCGCCTTGCGCGACTGGAAATCCTCTTCGCTGATGAGGCCCTGCTGCTTCAGCGACGCGAGCTTCTGGAGCCGCGTCTCGACCGTCTGCCCGCCCGCCGCCGCCTGCGGCTGCTGCGGCGGCTGCGGCTGCTGGGCGTACTGCGGCTGCTGCTGGTACTGCGGCTGCATCATGTTGTGCGCCATGCCCATCCCGATCGCCGCCTGCGCGCCGAGCTGGGCCACGCCCGTGCTCCCGCCGCCCTTGGCCATGCCCTCGCCGGCGCCCATCATCGCCTGCCCCGCCGCGTAGTTGTTCCACGCCGGCGTTCCCGCGAGGTGCTGCACGTACCGCGCGTCCTGCTGGAACTTCTGATCGAGCTGGAACTGCTGCGCGCGCGACGTGTCGGCCGCGATCCCGACGCCACGACGCGCCTCGGCCCGCGCCTTGTTCGCCTCGGTGAGGCGCTTCTGATCGTCGGCGGCGAAGTTGATGTTGAAGTTGCCGATCTGCAGGATCTTCACCCCGATCTCGTCGAGGTTCGGCGCGCTCTGCTGGATGCGGCCCGAGATCTCCATGCTCATGCCGCCGAGGTTCAAGAGGCTCTTGCCCTGCTGCGCGCACATCTGGCCGATGACCGTCTTCACGCTCATGAAGAACAGGCCCTTGATCCAGTTCAGGATCACGTCGTTGTCCTGCGCGCCGGCCGCCTGGCCGTGGTAGCCGATGACGAACCGCACCGGGTCCGTCACGACGAGCGAAAACTCCCCGAAGATCCGCGGCGTGACGAACTCGTAGAGGAGCGGATCCTCCATCGACTCGAGCGGGCCGCCGAAGGGCACGCTCCGGAGGGGCTGCATCTTCACGAAGTAGACCTCCGCGATGAAGACGTTGCCGCCCGTGAAGTTGTTGATGATGTTGTTGAGGAACGGGATGTTCTGCGTCTGCAGCGTGTGACGCCCCGGCGGCAGGTACCCCACGTACTTGCCGTCCTTGAAGAACAGGGCGCACTCGTCGCTGTCGACGGTGAGCTGCGAGTAGAACGGTATGTTCTGATCGGGGTGCTTGTAGACGATGAGGTTCTTAGCGTTATCCGGGCGCGCGATCATCATCTCGCGCACGCCACCCTTGACGAAATCCATGATCCCCATGTCGAGCTCCCTCGTACTTTTCGCGCGCGACGGACCGCGGCGTCGGTGAGAATAGTGCCGAGTACGCCCTCCAGCAATGGCAAGCCGGCCGGAAGAGCACGAGGTCCTGATGGTTCTCCCGATCGACATCACATCCCTGCCAGGTCCGGCCCAGAAGCTCTGCGACCCGAACGCGCCCCCGAAGCTGCAAGAGCTCGCCGCGCGTGGCGTCGCGCCGGGCCTCAAAGCAGGCGACGCCCTCGCCGTGGTCGTGCTCCTGGCCAAGAGCGAGCGCGCCGAGGTCGAGTCCACCGCCCGCGCGACCCTCGCCGCCCTGCCCCCGCCGCTGCTCGCCGGCGCCCTCGGGGCGGACCTCCACCCGGCCGTGATCGACGCCCTCGCCAGGGCCTACATCGCCCGGATCGACGTCCTCGAGAAGCTCGTCGCGATGCCACGCGTCGATCCCGAGACGATCGAGCACCTCGCGCGGGCTGGAAACGAGCCCCTCACCGAGCTCGTGGCCACCAACGAGGCGCGCCTGCTCTCGCACCCCCGCCTCATCGAGCTGCTCTACATGAACCGCTCGACGCGCATGTCCACGGCCGATCGCATCGTGGACCTCGCGCGCCGCGGCGGCCTCGAGCTTTCGGGCATCCCCGCCTTCCGCGAGGCCGTCGCGGCGCTCGA
>JANMGF010001275.1:0-1316 GCA_031374535.1 Polyangium sp. (in: bacteria) | reverse complement strand
CACCAGGCGCGGGAAGGGAGCGTCGCAGCGGCGCTCGACCGGATGCGTTCGGAGGGCGTGTTCGCCGCGCCGCCGCGCCTTTATCGGATCGAGGCGTCGTGACGGGCTCGATCCTGGATCCGGACGCGCCGCTCGGCGTCTTCGACTCGGGCCTCGGGGGTTTGACCGTGGTGCGCGCGCTCCGCGAGCGTTGCCCGGCCGAGGACATCATTTACCTCGGGGATACGGCGCGTGTTCCTTATGGAACGCGGTCCGCCGAGACGGTCGTGCGGTACGCCCTCGGGTGCGCGCGGGTCCTTCTGGATCGCGGGGTGAAGGCGATCGTGGTCGCGTGCAACACGGTGAGCGCGGTGGCGCTCGACATGCTGCGCGTGGAGATCGATCGCCCCGTGCTCGGCGTGATCGTGCCGGGTGCGCGTGCGGCCGTCGCGGCGGCGAAGGGCGGGGCCGTGGGCGTGCTCGGCACGACGGGGACGATCAGCTCGGGCGCGTATCCACGCGCGGTCGCGTCGCTCTCGACGCGCACGGAGGTGTTCGGGCAAGCCGCGCCGCTGCTCGTGTCCCTCGCGGAGGAAGGGTGGCTCGAAGGGGAGGTTCCGCGGCTCGTCTCGCAGCGTTACCTCGAGCCGCTGGTGGCCGCGGGGGCGCGCTGCGTGGTGCTCGGATGCACCCATTTTCCCCTGCTCCAGCGCGTGATCGAGGCCGAGGTCGCCTCGCTCGCCGGCGCGCCGATCCCGGTCGTGGATAGCGCCTCGGCGACGGCGGACGACGTGTCGGCCTTCCTCGCGGAGCGGGGCCAGCGAACGTCGAGGACGAGTCGGGGCAAGCTCGAGCTCTTCGTGACGGATCTGCCGAAGAGCTTCTCCACGGTCGCCGAGCGATTCCTGGGCGAACCGCTCGGCGACGTGCACCAGATCGATCTCTGACGGGTTTGTCTCTCTAGAACTGGTGCGCCTCGGTCGACTCGTTCAGCGCGAGCGTCGACGCCACGCCGCCCGAGACCACCTGCGCGACCTGATCGAAGTACCCCGTGCCCACCTCGCGCTGGTGGCGCGTGGCCGTGTAGCCGACCTTCTCGGCGGAGAACTCGGCCTGCTGCAGCTCCGAGTACGCGCTCATGCCCCGCGCCTTGTAGTCGCGCGCGAGCTCGTACATCCCGTGGTTCAGCGCGTGGAAGCCGGCCAGCGTGACGAACTGGAATTTGTAGCCCATGGCCCCGAGCTCGCGCTGGAACTTCGCGATCGTCAGATCGTCGAGGTTCTTCTTCCAGTTGAACGACGGCGAGCAGTTGTAGGCGAGCAGTTTGCCCGGGAACT
>JANMGF010001259.1:0-3166 GCA_031374535.1 Polyangium sp. (in: bacteria) | reverse complement strand
CACCGTGCCGAAGGATCAAGCGCCCGCGGGACCGAGGTCTTCTTCGCCGCCGGGGTAGACGAAAGAATCGCGGGGGGAGTAGAAACACGAGCCCGACACGACCTGGAGCGGCGAGGCGGGGCGGAGCGCGTAGACCGGGTGATCAGGGGCGAGCATCTCGATCGAGAGGACCTCGAACGGGGTCACGAGATCGCCGATGTACGGATATCGGCCGCCGACGATACGATCCTTGACGCGCGTCAGATAAAAGAGATGGCCGCGGGCCACCATGCCGATGTCGCTGCCGACGCGGGCGCGGGAGCGAATGACGGGCACGCCGTCCACCGAGGTCGTCGCCGTGAGGATGTCGTTTTCCACAAGGAGCGAGGTCTCCCCCGCCGAGGCCGGCACGCCGCGCTCACGCACATACGCGCGCACGCGCTCGGACGAGTTCATGTAATGCGTGAAGAACCGCCCCGGGGTCACGCCGTCGGGCGCGGGGTGGCCGTCGACATCGAGGCCGAGGTACGTGAGCGAATACGCGCCGAACCCCGTCGTTTGCTCGGCGGAATCCACGACGTATTGGTTCATGTAGATGGCCTTGTTCTTCGCCGGGCGCAGCGCAGCCGGCAAGAGACGCGCGCAGGCCTTGGGATCGGCCGGAATGTAGCTCGTGTAGAGCATGCGGCTATGGAGTACGAGCTGCGGTGAGACGAGCGGGCCGTCGGACATGCATTCCTCCAGGAATGAGAGGAGGGGGAGCGTACACACGGCGCATGATTCGACAAGGTGCCACGGTGGGCGGAAAGCTGCCCGAACGCCCCGCTCTCGTGATCCTTCGCGTGTCGACCGTTCCGGGCGGAAGACGGCGCCGGGGCGGCGTCCCGTCCTGATCACGCGATAGCCGTCACCCCGAGCCCCGGCTCCTCGGGCAAAACGTACCTCGGCCCGTCGGCCTCGTATCCGCCCCGATAAGGATCCCCGTCGAGCAGCCACGCCGTATCCAGATCGACGAAATCGACGCCCCCGAGCGCCGCGGCCACGTGCGCGCCCGCCGTCATTCCGAGCCGGGTCTCCACCATTCCGCCGATCATGATCGGCATACCCGCCTCTTTCGCCGCCCGCCCAATGGCAAAGGCCCCGAGCGGCCCGCCCGATTTCACGAGCTTCAAGTTCACCCCATCCGCGGCCCTCGCCGCGCGCACACGCTCGAGATCGGCGAGCGTCTTCACGGACTCGTCCGCGATCACGGGGGGCCCGAGCGCCTCGGCCACCGCCGCCATTCCTTCGAGGTCGTCCGCCGCGCAGGGCTGCTCGTAACATTCGACGACGAGCCCCTTCGCCTCCACGGCGCGGCCGAGCGTGATCGCCTCCGCCTCCGAATAACCCGCGTTCGCGTCGATGCGGAACCTCGCCTCGGGCACGGCGTCCCGGATCGCGAAGAGCGACGCGAGGTCGCGGTCCATGTCCTTGCCCACCTTCACCTTGAAATGGCGAAAACCCCGCGCTGCCCACCCACGCGCGAGCTCGGCCATGCGCGCAGGCTCGGCGATCGAAATCGTGATGTCCGTCTCGAGCGTCTGCGTCGCGTGGCCCCGCGCGCCGCCGAGCAGGCTCCGGAGCGGCATCCCTTCGATCCGCGCCCACGCGTCGAGGAGCGCCGTCTCCAGCGCCGCCCGCGCCACGGGTTTCCCCCCGAGCCAAAGGTCGAGCGCCGCCCCGAGCTCGGAGAGCGCCTCGAGCGATACCCCCGCCGCCCCGTCCACGCCCGGGAGCAAGATCGTCTGCCCGGACAAACCCCTCGTCACCGCCCCCAGCGCTTCGAGCACCTCGGGCTGATCCTCGGCCGTCACGGGCCAGAGCGCCGCGCCTTCGCCGAGCCCCTCGGCCCGCGCGCCGCCGGAAACGAGCGTGACCCGCACCTCGGCCGATCGCGTGACGGTCACCTCCCCCGTCGCGATCACGAAAGGATCGTGGAGCGGCACCGACAAGGGACGGATCGCGATCGCCTCGACGCGAACACTTCGCATGCGCATTTGCGCACGCTTAGCACAACCCCTACCCCGCTCGCTCGGACGCCGTGGGCAACTCCATCCCGATCCGCGCGCCCCCTTCGTCCCGGTTGCATGCACGCGCGCGGCCCCCATGCGCCTCGGCGATCCGCGAGACCAACGAGAGCCCGAGCCCGAGGGATCCCTGCTCCCGCGCGTTCTCGTCGGGGCGACGGTAAAACGGCTCGAAGATCCGCTTCTCCTCGCCGGGCCCGAGGCCTCGGCCAGAGTCCTCCACCTCGAACGAGACCGCGCCGGAGAGCGCCGTGATCCGCAACGCGAGCACGCCGCCTCCGTGTTTTTTCGCGTTGTCGAGCAGGTTCGCGAGCGCCCGCGCGCAAAGCGTCGGATCGGCCTCGATCGCGCCGAGTTTTCCCTCGACCACGAGTTTGTCGTCGTCCTGCCCCGCGCGTTCCAGCGCGCGACGCCCGATCTCCACCGGATCGAGCCGCTCCTTCGCGAGGGCCGTGAAATCGAGCCGGCTCTGCGCCAGCAGGTCCCCCACGAGCGCGTCCATCTCCACGACCTCACGATCGAGCTCGTCGAGGTGTTTCTCCACGTTCACCCCGTCCCGCGTGAGCTCCGTGAGCAGGCGGATCCGCGCGAGCGGCGTCCGGAGCTCGTGCGAGACCGCCGCGAGCAGCTCGCGTTGATCACTCATCTGCCGCTCGATCCGCGCGGCCATCTCGTTCATCGCCGTCGAAAGGACCAGCGCCTCGCCATGCCCGTGCCGCCCGATCCGCGCCCGCGCGTCGTACTTCCCGCGCCCGATCTCACCCGCGACCCGCGCGAGCTCCTCCAGCGGGCGCGAGAGCCTCCGCGCGACCGAACGCGAGAGCCCCCAGAGCAGCATGCTCGTCACGACGAGCGGCGCGAGCCAGCGGAGCGGGCCGTAGGGGCGTGGCCTTTCCGCGCAGACCGTCACGAGGCCCAGCGTGCGTCCCTCGAGAACGACGGGCGCCTCGAACCACGATTTTACGCACGCGCGACCGAACGCCCCGAGCGTTGTGCCTTCCCGATCCCGCAGGACCACGCCCACCTCGAGATCCTCGGCCATCGAGCGGGCGAGCGCGTCGCGGGCGCGCGGGTCGTCCCAGATCTCGCCGAAACGCGCGCCCACGAAGACCCGCGCGCGC
>JANMGF010001221.1:0-1224 GCA_031374535.1 Polyangium sp. (in: bacteria) | reverse complement strand
GGATAAAGACCACGTTCGAGGGGAACCTCCGACGCGCCTCCGGCATAGGTCTTTGGCAAGCGCCGCACGCGCGTCGCGACGGGGGAGAGAGCGCCATCCCCGTCGAGATCGAAGCCGAGGAGGCGCTCGTCGACAGGCTCGATCGCGCGCTCCATTCGATCCGGCGGTGCACATCGCAACCTGGGAGCCGTACGTGGCGAGCGTTCCGACGAGGGCCAAGGCGGCGGCGCTCCAGACGACCCAGGTCGGAAGCTCGACAAGGCTCTCGGAGCTGCCGTACGATTCTGGGTTCTTGGCTGCTAGCGCAGGCCGCCGATCGTAACCATATTCCCGGAAGCGAGGCTTTTCAGAACGGTCTCGGAAATGAAGTGCTCGCGGCTATGCTTCCCGCGGCAACGCCCGTACCCATGTCCGCAGCGCTATTTCAATTCGCAGTTTCTTCACCCTTGTCTCGGAACTCCTCCGCCGAGAGCCCCGCGCGCCGCAGGAGCCGGTAGAAACTCTCCCGCTCGATACCTGCGTGCTCTGCGGCGGCCGTCACGTCCCCGAAGAATCTCCGCAGAACCGCTTCGAGATACCGACGGCTCGTCTCGGCGCGCGACGCATCCACCGCCTCTCGATACGTCAGCGTTGCGAGCTCGGCGTCACTCGCCTTCGGGCCGCGGTTCGCGGTCGCCCCCTGAATCTCCGGCGGCAGCGACTCACGCGTGATCTCCCGCGTCGTCTCGATGATCGCAGCACGCTCGACCGCGCTCCTGAGCTCGCGCACGTTGCCCGGCCATCGATACGCACATAGCGCGTCCAGCGCCCCCTGGGAAAACCGCGTCGCGCTCGATCCCCCGTGCGGCGCTCGTTCTGCAAGGAAACGCTGCGCCAGCAGAGGAATGTCCTCGGGACGCTCGCGCAGCGGCGGGAGCTCGAGCACGCAGACGTTGAGGCGAAACCACAAGTCCTCGCGGAACGAGCCGGCTTTCATCATCCCGCGGACGTCGCGGTGCGTGGCAGCGATCACGCGGACGTCCACCTTCCGCTCACGCGGCTCGCCGATGCGGCGAACGCACCGCTCCTCGAGCACGCGCGTGAGCTTCGCCTGGATCGTCGGGCGGAGCTCGCCGATCTCGTCGAGAAACAGCGTGCTGCCGTGGGCCTCCTCGAAGTGGCCCGGGCGGTCAACTGCGCCGCCATCCCACGCTCGCTGATCGAGAGCGAGCTCTTCGGCCACGT
>JANMGF010001193.1:0-4359 GCA_031374535.1 Polyangium sp. (in: bacteria) | reverse complement strand
TTCGTGATGCCTCTGCGCTCGGCGCGGAGGGGTGAAAGCGGCCAAGCTCGACCAGGCCCAAGCCGGATCGCGGCCGATCAAAACCGAAACATGATCCCACCGCGCACGTTCATGCTCTCGTATCCCACGCGAAAAGGTCCCATGCGGCCCGTCCGATCGAGGTGCTCGACCTCGAGCCACGCGAGGCGAGCATTGCCACGCGGCAGGGCAAACACGAGCCAGGCGCGTTCGCCCTTGCGCTGGTCCCGGACGTGGAGGTCGTTCGTGACGCGCTCCTGGAAATGATCGAGGCCCTCGATGGATTCAAAGAAATCGTAGGTGAGCTGACCTCCGAGCTCGAAATGGCGGTAGGAGAGGCTCACCGTGGGACGAACGGTGGCGCCGAGGGCGAAGTAGTATCGTTTTTCGGCGAGGGCCGTCTTCAAGCCCTGGTCGCCGCGGGCTCCGATGTACGCCGAGGCGGCCATCGAATGGACGGCCGCGAAATCGCCATAAGCTTCCATGCTGGCGCGGGCTCGGGCCTTTCCATGGTGGAGCGTGAGGTCCGCGGTGAGGCCGAGGGCATTGGTGATGCCGAGTTTGTCCGGTTCCATTCCCGTCGGGTGGTGCAAGGCGTAGTTGAAGGCGGTGGAAGGGCCGACGAAAAACGCATGTCCATGGCGGCCACCCCGCCCGTCCGTCACGATCTTCTGGTCGTAGACGCCGCCGAGGAGGACACGCGTGACGAAGTCGAGCTGCTCGACGCCGTGATCACCAACACCGCCAAAAAGGCGGATGCCCGTGACGGCGCCGGGGTGGAGGGACCGCGTGACCTCGCCAGGCCGGTCGTATGCGGGGATGTCGAGGATCTCGGTGTTCACGCCGATACGGGCCTCCGGGAGGCGCAGGCCGGCCTGTCCCGTCTCCGCGCCGACGCCCAGCGTCACGTCGAATCGATGCCAGGCGTCGGCGGGCAAGCCGCGGTCATCGAGGGCGCGGGCACGCAAGGCGCGCCATCCCTCGAGGCGGCGGCGGAGGAAACGAAAGGGCGAAAAGGCAAAAGAGAGGACCTCGTTCACGGGGTTATCCTCGCCCCGCTCGAAAAAAAGGCCGAGCTGGTGGAGCGCCTCGCCAAAAGCAAGACCGCCCTGGGGCGTGAAGACGAGATCGTTCAGGCTGACCTTCTCGCGGTATTCGCCGACGTACTCCCAGAGGAGCGAGCCTCCGGCCGAAAAAAGGAACGCTTCGCCCGCTTCGAGCCCGGCCCCGCGCGCGCCGAGATACATCATCGTGCCGGCAGCGGGGTGCGAATAGGTGTTCGTCTCGAATTTGTTCGCGTCGAGCCGCACGGCCTCGAAGGTCCAGAGTTTTTGGTGGAAGCTCGGGGCCGACCAGGAGAGCTCCCAGTCGACCCGGTTGGAATCCACGTGGACCCAGTAATCGGTGAAGCCGTAACTCAAAAGGCCGAGGATCGTGGCGCCGGCCTGCAGGCGATAAAGGAAAGGAGGCGCGCGGAGCGCCCGCAGCGGGTGGGGATGGATGTCCCACGCAAACCCCACGCCAGCGAGCACGAGCGGAGGAGAATTCCCCGGGCCCGGGAAGACACGCAAACCGACGGGCGCGTCCGCAGGAAACCAGAGCCGGGGAAGCGGGATCGGAGCCGCAAGGACGGGCGGCGGTGTCTCGGGATCGGCCGCTCGCGCGTCAGGCGAGGCGGCGAGCGTCGTGGCCGCACAGGCGAGGGCAAACGAACGGACGAGGCACGCGCGCCAAACGCATGCACGAAAGCCTCGGTGGGTGGTTCGTTGTCCGGTCTCCAGGAGTCCTCCGAGCGCCCGCGCGATGGAGGTAGCAAGAGCCGGGCCGGTAGCGGAAGCTCGCCCGTCAGCGGATCCAGGGCGCGATCTCGCGGTAGGCGTCGAGCGTGCGGCGGGCGGTGTCCTGCCAGCGGAAGAGGGCCGCGCGGGCGAGGCCGCGGGCGCGGAGATCAAGGCGAAGGGCCTCGTCCCGAGCCACGGCGCGGAGAGCCTCGGCGAGCGCGTTCGTATCACGCGGATCGCGGAGGAGGGCCGCGTCGCCGGCGACCTCGGGCACGGACGTGAGGTTCGAGCAAACGACGGGGCAGCCAGAAGCCATGGCCTCGAGCACGGGCAAACCGAAGCCCTCGTAAAGCGAGGGGAAGATCAGCGCCTCGGCGCGCGCATAAAGGCCGATGAGGGCCGCGAGGTCGACGCGGCTCTGGACGTGCACGCGGGAGAGAAGGCCGGTCGTTCGCAGGGCCGACGCGAGCTCGTGGGGGAAGGTGCGCTCGCGCTGGATGATGACGAGGTGGAGGTCGTCGTCGGTCGTGAAAGCACGGGCAAAGGCGAGGACGGCGGCAGCGTGGTTCTTGTTGGGATACCCGCCGCCGAGGACCAGGAAAAACCGCCGGCCCTCCGGGACGAGATCTTCCGTGCGCGCGAGCGCGTCGGGCGCGGCGAGGGGCGTGAAGACGGGATCGACGCCGAGGTGGGTGACGCGGACGCGGGGCGCGGAAGCGGGATCGATGCGGATCGTGTCGTCGGCGCTGTGCTGGCTGACGGCGAGGATGCGGGCAGCGCGGCGGATCGAGGAGCGGATCGTGGCGGACCAGTAAGGCGCGAGGATCTTGCGGAGGAGCGGGTTCGGAAAGACGAGGTCGGGACACGCGATCTGCATGACGTCGTGCATCGTGAGCACGCTCTTCGCGGGCGCGCCGAGCGGCAGGACGCGGTAGGGGGCGTGGAAAAGATCGTCCGGGCCGAGGCGCTTTTGGAGCCAGGCGCCGAGGCGCAGGAGGGAGTCCGGGTGGTTCGGGTCGCCCGAGACGAGCCACTCGGTGACGTTGGGCGCAGAGGAAAGGGGGCCTCGCGCGTCGGGGTGGCGGAGCAGGACGAAAGGGACGTCGGGCGCGGCGCGGGGGAGGTGCTCGGCGAGGGCCGCGACGACGGTGGCGACGCCGCCGGGAGCGCCACGAAGGACGCGGGCGTCGAGGACGATGCGGGGCCTCGGGTCGCTCACGTCAGCGGGCCCGCGCGACGACGATGAGCGTGGCGCGGCGGCCCTCCTTGGGGGCGACGGCGCCGACGCCGTAGGTGAGGGTCCCGTCGACGAGGACCTCGAGGTTGTGGAGGAGTCGCGCGCGCGGGACCTCGTTCGGCACGACGAACGCTTCGGCCTTGTCCTTCGTTTTTGGCGCTGGTTCGTGGTTCTTCCGGAAGAACGACTGCAAGCGGAACCGCGCGGCGCGGGGGGCGGGCTCGTGCAGGAGGAGGGCGTACCGCTGGACGTCGAGGGTCTCGAAGCCGGTGCGGTCGGCGAGCCGGCGGAGCTGCCTTTCGCCGAAGTGGTAGAGGTGATCGGGCAGGTCGAGCTCGTTCGTGCCGGCCCAGCGTTCGCCCGGGAGCTCGGCCACGTTGCCCGTCTGGTAGACCATCACGCCGCCGGGGCGTAACAGCGCGTGCATCGCGCGGAACGCGTCGAGCGGGTAGGCGAGGTGGGAGAGGACGTTGCGGTGGTAGACGACGTCGAAGCTCTTCGGCGGAAGCGCGACCGAAGCGAGCGTGCCTTCGCGGGCGTCGACGCCGAGGACCTCGGTCGCGTACCGGACGAACGGCCCGGTGATGTCGATCCCGGTGGGGTCGTAGCCGCGCCGCACCGCCTCGCGCAGGAAGTAGCCGGCGGCGGAGCCGATCTCGAGCAATCGGCCGGAAGATTTGTACCGGCCGATGAGGTCGAGCGCGCGGCGGGCCTCGTAGACGGCGCGCTCGACGTTGCGGATCTGGAGGCCGAGGTCGACCTTGGTCTCCTGCCCCTCGTAGAGCTGCTTCATCTCGCGCTCGGTGGGCCGCGGGGTCACGAAGACGAGCCCACACCCTTCACACGAGACGGCCTGGTAGCCGTTCTCCGCGTGGTACGGGCGGGTCCCGACGTCGCCGCAGAAAATGCAGGAAACAGCCTCCATGCGGGGCGCGACGTATCATCCACAGGCCAGCGCGTCAAAGGAGAGGTAGGATGGCGGCATGGACGCCCCCGCGCTGCTCGCCGAGCTCATCCGACATCGCACCGACAACCCCGGCGGCGACGAGCCTTCGATCTGCCGCATGCTCGCGCGCGCGCTCGCCGAGCTCGGGGCCGACGAGGTCTCCGTGGTGGAGGTCGCGCGGGAAGAAGAAGAAGAAAAAGACGCCAGCGGGACGGGCGCGTACGTGCTCGCGCGCTGGGGCGAGCCCCGCACGATCATCAACGCGCACGTCGACACGGTGCCGGCGAACAGCGGATGGACCGTGGATCCGTGGGAAGGCGTGATCACCGCGGATCGGGTGGTGGGTCTCGGCGCGGCCGACACGAAAGGCGCGATCG
>JANMGF010001041.1:0-9130 GCA_031374535.1 Polyangium sp. (in: bacteria) | reverse complement strand
TCCGCGAGCGCCTCCGGATCCGATTGAAAGAGCAGCGGCGCGAGCGGGACCTCGCCCTCGCGCATCCTCCGCTTCACCGTCACAACCCCCTCCCCGATCGTCGGCGCGCGCTCCTCGACGAACGTCTTCACGATCGCCTCGCCATAAAGCGCGTTCGGGTACGGGTGGCTCTCGCGGCTCGACGCCAGGGCGGCGATCGCGCCCTCGGGATTCATGACGAGCGCCTCCGCGACGGAACGACGTCCGTTCCGGAGGTCGAAAAAACCCGTGCTGCACGTGATCGACACGAAGAAAGGTTTGCCGTCGCCGATGCGCAGGCTCACGAAATCAGGCATGTTCCCGATATCGTACCGGCGGCCGTTGAAACGGGCATCGTCGAGATACATGGGCGACCCGTGGCCCACGTACCCCGCGATGAGCGCGCCCGCGTCGAGCCGCTCGACAAGGCGGCTCCGGAGCTCCGGGAAGGGATACGCATACGGCGAGCCAGCCTTCGCGACGACGAGGTCCACGTCCCAATCATAAGGGACGTCGTCGTCCAGGATGCGGGTCGTCGTGCTCTCGATCAGGAAATCGGCGATCGGGCCAAAGTTCGCCGGGCCGCTGAAGAGCGCGATGCTGCGGCGCCACGCGCCCTCCGACCGTGCCGTCTCGTAAACAACGACCTTCCTCGCAAAATCGCGAGCCTCGTCCACGGTCCGCGCCGGCACCCGACCCACGGCGAGCGGGGTGGGCGATCGATCGGCCGCGAACGCCGGTTGTCCAGGAGCATTGACATGCGCGAGAGCGTACGGGAAGTCCGTCGCATAGATCTCCTCCATGTGACGCCAGAGGCCGCGGTCCTGCTCATGCAGGTGCGCCTCCAGAAATGCGTGCTCGTCGGGACTGTGGTTTTCATAGCCGAGCTTCGGCTGGTAAAACGTCGGCACGAACGAGGACGCTTCGAGCGGTTCGCCATAACCCGGCGCGTCCCCGACGAGCAGGACGAACCGGAGCCGTTTGCCCGCGCGCGCCGCGACGTCGCGAATGGCCAGCACGATCCGCTGCGGCGGGGGCGCCTCGAGGGACCCGGGCGCAGCGAGATCCTCGAGGAAGATCCGCTCGACCCCGAACCCCCTCGCTTCCCGGTGCAAAAGCAGCGGCTCCATCGCCACGAGGAGCGCGCGCGGACCGACGGCGAGGTACTCCACGTCAGCGCGTCCCTTCACCGGTTTGTCCTGTGCGGCGCTCCCGGACAAGGCCAGGTCCCGCGGGACGGCCGGGCCACAACCCCCGACTCCGAGGTAGAGCCCGAGGGACACGGCGACTCGCACGAGACGAAGACCACGCATACCACCAGTCTACCGCGCTCCCCGACCGTTTTTCCAGGGCGACCTTCCACACGCAGCGACATGCCCTGTGGACGCCAGATCCCCCAGGGTGGATCCTCGTTGATCCACCTTGCATGACCCATCCCACCTCAAAAAAGACTCGATTTCGCTCCTTTTGGGCCGGAGCGACGCTGGCCCCGACTTTGCTTGGGGCCTTCACGACGCCGCGCCCGGAATGGGGACGCAGCGCCTCGACCCTCGGAGATTCCTATGTCGGACGAAGGCACACCGCTCGATCTCGGCCCTCCCCCGCCGATCCACATCCCGCCGCATGGCCCTGTCGCGGGGACACCGCCGCCGGCGCCCGTCGCATTTTCCGAGAATCCCCCCGTGCCCTCGCCGCCGGTCGCGCAGCCGCCGGCACCCAAGCCGCCCCCCGCGGCCCCCGCGCCGACCCCCGCGCCGAAGCCGTCCCCGGCTGCCCCGGCGACGTACACCGTCAAGTCGGGCGACACCCTCGGCGTGATCGCGGAGCGCAACGGCACGACGGTCAGCGAGATCATGAAAGCGAACCCGCAGCTCACCAATCCGGACCAGATTTCGGTGGGCCAGCAGATCAAGATCCCGGGCAAAGGCTCGCCGGGTGGGGGCGGCACGCAGCCCTCGCGCCCGCCGGCCACCTCGCCGGATCCTTCGAAGCCGCCCGCGGAGCCCAAACCGAACAATGGCTTGATCTTCCCGCTCTGGCAGAAGCCGACCGCGAGCTGGAAGGACGGCCCGCGTTACTTCGGCTCCGGACGAAGCGGCGGGCGCCTCCACGGCGCGACCGATCTTTACGTCCCGTTCGGCACGAAGATCCGCGCCATCGCCGACGGCGAGGTCATCGATTCGCCGTATTACTTCTACGACGGCACGAACGCTCTCGAGGTCTGGCACCCCGGCGTCGGCGTCGTTCGTTATGGCGAGATCTCGATGGTCAAGACCGTACCGATGCGGCCCGGGCAAAAGGTGAAGGCGGGCGAGCACATCGCTTACGTCGGTCTGCTCGACTCGCTGCAAATGGCGATGCTCCATTTCGAGCTCTTCGGCGAGCAGGCCCGCGGCCAGAACCTGAGCGGCGGGGGACCCTACCGGAGAAACCCGGCCCTCAAGGACCCGACGCCCCTCATCGACAAACTCTACAAGCAGACGTTCGGCTGAGAAGGACGACATCATGAGCAACGCATTGATCTCCCTGGAGTCCGGGGACGGGCTCGACGTCCGCACGTTCGCCGTGCACGAGGCGCTCTCGGCGTCGTTCCAGATCGACGTCACGGCCGTGGGCGCCGAGGATCTCGACCTTCGCAGGATCAGCGGTCGCCCGGCGTCTTTCGGCCTCGCGGGGCTCGGCGGCAACCGGATCTGGACCGGCGTCTGCGCGCGCATCTCGCAGACGAGCGTCGAGCCCGACGGCGTTTCGACGTATGCCCTGCGGTTCGTCCCTGCATTCTGGCTCCTGAACCATCGCCGCAATCATCGCAAGTTCCAGCACCTCTCCGTGCCGGAGATCGCAGCTCTGCTCCTGTCCGAGTGGCAGGTCCCCTTCACGTTGCAGGTCGACGGCGCGAGCCACCCGAAGCGCGAATTCTGCGTTCAATACGGCGAGACCGACTACGACTTCGTCCGCCGCCTGCTCGTCGAGGCCGGCATCTCGTTTCAATTCGTGGTCCCCGAGGGCGCGAAGGAGACGCGGATGATCCTGACGGACGCGCCGACCTCCCGAGCGCCACGCGAAACACCGCTGCCTTACCTGCGATCGTCCAGCATGGCGGAGAAAAGCGAGCACGTGACGGACGTGAGCCTCACGCAGGTCGTGCGGCCCGGGCGCGCCGTCGTCCGTGATTTCGATTTTCGCCGCCCGGGTTTCCCCCTCGTGGGCGTACACAACGGCGAGGGAGGAGGCCCGGAGAGCCTGCTCGAGGAGTATTTCTACGTCCCCGGCGCGAGCAATGCGAAGGGCGAGGCCGCAGGCGGCAACACGCCGCTCGCCGACAAGGACGGCGCCTATCGACACCTCGAAAAAGAGGCCACGGGGCGCGCACAGCGGCACGTCGAGGCGATGCGCGCGGCGGCGTCGCGCGTCGGCTTCGGTACGTCGTCGACCCAGCTCGGCGCGGGCAGCATTTTCTCGATGGCGGGCCATCCGCACCCGGAGGTCGCCGGCGGGAAAAAGCTGCTCGTCGTTTACTCCTTCATCACCGGCGAGATCAACGAGGCGTGGAACGCGGGCGGCGAGGCCGTCTCCGCGGAGGTTCCTTTCCGGCCGCTCTTCAACGCGAGCATCCCCCCTGAGGCCTTCCGGAACGAGGAGGACCACGCTTTCAAGCCTCTCTCCCGCATCGACAAACCACGCATTCAAGGCGTGCAGAACGCCGTCGTGGTCGGATCCCAGGGGGAGGACATCCATTGCGATGAGTATGGCCGCGTCCGCGTGCAGTTCCCATGGGATCGCGAGGCGAAAGGCGACGAGAAGGGTTCTTGCTGGGTGCGCGTCGCGCAGGCCTGGGCCGGCCCTGGTTTTGGTATGATCACGATGCCACGCGTGGGGCAAGAGGTCCTCGTCGCGTTCGTCGAAGGCGATCCCGATCTGCCGGTGGTCGTGGGCCGCGTGTTCGACACGACCTCTCCGGTGCCCTACGCTCTCCCCGAGAACAAGACGCGGACGACGCTGAAATCGAGTTCGAAAAACGGCGGCAACGAGATCACCCTGGACGACAAGGCCGACGGCGAGCTGTTTTACCTCGAGGCCACGAAGGATCTGCACAAGATCGTCAAGAAAAACGAGCTCGAGCAGACGCGGGGAAACCGGCACGTCACGGTGGACGGCGATCTGATCCTCTCGGCCAAGGGCAACGTGATCATCCACGCCGGAAAGGAGCTCGTCATCAAGGGCGGGCCCAAGGTGAACATCAATCCGACGGGCGATGTGAAACAGACGGATAAACCCAAGGAGCTCTCGGGCGCTTCGTCCTCGGCGGCCCCGCCTCCCCCGCCCAAGCCTGCGGAGCCGCCGAAGCCGCCCAAGCCTGCGGAGCCGCCGAAGCCGCAATCGCCGGCGAAATCGAAGGCCGCGGAGCAGAACGAGCGCCTCTTCAAGATGAACCCCGGCGGTCCAACCGGCAAGTTCCAGCAGGTCGCCGCGGCGCGCAAGGCGCAGGCGGAGCAATACAAGGAGCTCGCGAAGCAGATCGGCGAAAAGCACGGTGTCCCGCCCGCCATGGCGCTCGCCTGGATGAACCGCGAGTCGGCGTACGGCGAGTTCCTCGATTCGAGCGGCTACAGCAAGTTCGACGGGCAGGGCTTCGGATTGTTCCAGGTGGACAAACGGTACCACACCCCGAAGGGCGGGCCGGCCGACTGGAACCACATCGATCAGGCGATGGGCATCTACAAGGATTACGTGGGCCAGATCAAGTCGAACAATCCCGGCTGGACCGAGGAGGAGTACATGGCCGCCGGGCTCGTCGCCTTCAACTCCGGCCCGAGCAACGCGCGCACGCGGCCCTCGAGCGCCGCGGCCTGGGCGCAGCTCGACGACGGGACGGCGCACATCGCCGATCCGAACGGCGACTACTCGCGCGATATCTGGTCCGAGGCCCAGTGGTACGCGAAGAACCTGAAATGGTGACGGCAGGCAAAGGAATCGAGGAGGCCCGCCCATGACCCTCTTGGTCGCTCGCAAAGACGTGGACATCTGCACCGGGCACGACGCCTGCCCGTCGCGCAAGGCCGTCGAGGGCAGCCCCGACGTCTTCATCGACGGGCACCCCGTGGTGCGGCTCGGCGATCTCTGGGCGTCACACGGCTGCCCCGCGCATGCGCCGCACCAGGGCCGCGTCATGCAGGCCTCGGACGAGGTCACGGTGAATGATTTGCCCGTCGTTCGCGTCGGCGATCCGCTCGATTGCGGGGGCGTCGTGAAGACGGGCAGCGAGGCACTTTACGCCGGCGGCGGGCTCACCGCGAAAAAGGAGGAGACGAAAGGACCCCCGCCGCGGTCGAAGGCCGAGGAGCAAAATGCCATCCTGAAGGCGATGGACCCAGGCAAGATGCCGCGCGCCAGCGCCGAGTCGCCGATCGACGCGAAGCAGGCCCAGGAGCTCGTGCCGCTCGCGAAGCAGCTCGGCGAAAAATACGGCATTCCCCCGGCGCTCGCGCTGGGGCTCGCGAGTCGCGAGTCGGGCTTCGGCAGGCACCTCCGGGAGGACGGGTACGGGAAGTTCGATTCGAATGGATTCGGGATGTTCCAGGTCGACAAGAACTACCACACCCCGAAGGGCGGGCCCTACAGCCTGTCCCACGCGGAGCAGGCGATGGGCATTTACAAGGATACCCTCGCCGAGGTAAAGCGGACGCACCCGACCTGGACCCCCGAGGAGCAGATGGCGGGCGCCATCGCCGGATACAACTTCGGCGCCGACGACGTGCGCACGAGGCCCGCGGACTCCGCGAGCTGGGCGCGATTGGACGACGGCACGGCAGGCGACGATTATTCGCGCGACGTCTGGGCGCGAGCACGATGGTTCGCCGACAACCTCGACTGGTCGCGCTGATCGGACGAAGCTCGTCATGGATATCCTCTCCGTTCCGCCCTTCACGACCCGCGCCTTCACGTGGCAGGAGCACGCGGGTCCATGGAACCTCACGATCCTCTGCAAGTTGACGTACACGCTCGCGCCGGGCGCGGCGCTCGTGGCGACGGAGCCGGAGGGGATCAACGATCGCGACAATCACTGGGACGACGACCCCCAAAAAAGCCTCTATGCCCCCTCGGATCTCGTCCCGTACAAGCCGAAGCCGGAGGTCCTCCTCGTCGGCAGCGCCTATGCGCCGCGCGGCGAGCCCGTCCGCTCGCTTTTCGTGCGGCTCGTCGTCGCGAACCTCGACAAATCCATCGAGGTGTTCGGCCCGCGTACGTTCGATCGCGACGGCAGGGTCGTGGACGGGCCTCGCTGGACGCAAATGCCACTCCGCTACGAGCGCGCGGCCGGCGGCGAGGGCTCCTGGAATTGCGTGGGGATCGATCCTGCGGCCGCCGACGCCTACGGGCGGCGCACATTGCCGAACCTCGAGCCGCCCGGGACCCTCGACGCCGAGCGCGGCGGGGAGATCGCGGCGGTAGGCTTCGGCCCCATCGCGGCGCGCTGGCCCATGCGCCGGGACAAACTTGGCGCGAACCCGATCGATTTCGCGGACGAGCGCTGGACCGAGGTCCCGCTCGGCGCTGATCTGGACGGCTCGTATTTCCAGAGTGCGCCGCTCGATCAGCAGGTCGAGGAGCTCCGGCCCGACGAGCCCATCGTGCTCGAGCACATGCACCCGGAGCACGAGCGGCTCGCGACGCGCCTGCCAGGCGTTTTTCCGCGCGCCCGCGTCGAGATCGAGGGCATGCCGCCGTGGGAGCTCGGCCTCGTCGCCGACACGCTCTGGATCGATACGAACCGAGGGATATGCACGCTCACGTGGCGGGGGCAGCTTCCGCTCGACGGGCGCGATCAACCCGGAGCCATTCTGATCGGGAGCGAGCGGCCCGGGGAGCCGGTTCGATATCCGGATCCACCGCGCCGCCCGAGCCCGCCTCTCCTGGCGAGCACACCGCCGCCGGGCGACGACGACAACGACAACGAGCTCACGCAGACGACCGACGAGGCGCTCCGGGTCACGGGCGCACATGTCCTGCCATCGGTGCCCGCGTTGCCCTTCGCCCCGAGCACCGGCGCGCCCCCACCCGTGCCCCGGTCCGCGCCCAAGCCGCGCCCCGCGAGGCCCGTGGACGATCCCGACGAGACGGTCCTCATGCACGCTCCCAAGGTGCGCGGGAGAATGCCTACATGGCTCGGCGGAGCGTCGGTCGAGGCGCCGCCGGTCGCCACGCAGGCCACGGACAACGCGCCACGCATTGCGCCGCCCATTGCTCCTCCCCCGCCCGTCACCCAGCTCCTCCGCGGCGCGTTCCATGCGCCAAGCCAAACCCCCTCTGTGGGCTTACCGGGCGTGGTCGCGCCGCCCTCTACGGCCTTGCCGCCCGCGCCGCCCCCGTCGCGCTCGCCGATGCCGCCGCCGGTCGGGACGACGCTGGGTCAGGTGGCGGTCCTCGAGGCGTCGAAGCATCGCCCCGCGGCGCCGCTGTCGTCGGCGCCTGCGCCGGTCCCGCACACCCACGAGAAGGCACCTGCCCGCGCGGGGAAACCCGATCCGCGCACGCTCGCCACGGCGGCCTTCCTCGGCGCCGCGGAGGCGTCGAACGCCGCAGCAACGCTTCTCGTGAAGGAAAGCCACGACAAACCGGAGCGAGGCGGGGCGCCCGCGCAGGCCGCCGCGCAGGCGCCCGGCCGGATGCTCGTCGATTTCTTGTGGTTTTCCCCGGAGCTCTCCCCGCGGCTGGAGGAAAACGAGACCTGGAAGCGGATCCTCGCGCCGGACAAACCGGAGGAGGAGGCAGAACCCGAGCCCGAGGTCTTCGCGCCGGATCCCGAGAACCCGGACGCACTCCCGCCGCCTCCGAGGAAAAAAAGAAAGAGGCCGCCGGAGAAAGAAAAGACGCCCGAGGAGAGATCGAAAGAGGAAAAGCTGCGGGTATCGAAGGTCCTCATGCGTACCGCGCCGACGCTCGACGCGGAGGCCGCGCTCTTTGGCGCCCTGAACGACGACGGGATGCTCGAGCCGCCGCTCTGCGTCGTCGCGGGGGAGCTCGAGTTGCCCTTCGACGAGGTGGAGACGTTGAAGGTCCTGACCAGCGCCGCCACCCCGCTCGCGATGGGCGACAAGAAGCTGAAGGAGACGCTCGATCTCGCGAACGAGGCGCTCGGGACTCCGCTCGGCAGCTCCCCCGAGGTCGCCGCGAATTTCGCCATGCGGGTACGCGACGCGTGGAATAAGGCGAACAGAATGCTGCCGCCCGATTACCTCGACGTACATTCGAGGAGGGTGCTGCTCGAGCAACGCAAGTACCAGCTCCGCGAGCTCGTAGGCGCGTCGTGGATCCGCGCGCTGCTCCACGGCTCGTCGGGGGAGCGGCCCGTACCGACGTACCTGCCTGCGGAGCTCTTGAAGAAGCTCCCGCTCTTCATGAAGTTTTCCGTGCGTATGATCGTGGAGCTCCTGCCGCAGCAGGACCAGAACGAAGCCCACGCCGTCGCGATGCGCGTGCTCGCGCTGGCGCGGACAGTCGCGCCGCGGCGGCGGTGAGGGGGCCTTTGCCTCGCGGGCTCAACCTGCGCGAAATTGCGCTGCCGCCTTGGAAGTCGAGAGGCGCGTGATCACCGTGGCGAGCTCGTCCGGATCGAGCGGCTTCGCCACGTGGGCGTTGAATCCATGCAACATCGCGCGCCTTCGATCTTCGGGACGCACACGAGCTTCAGCCCGTGGATCATCGTGAAGGCGAACAACAAACGCAAAGCGCGGCTGGAGAGCATCCGGTACGTGCTCTCGATCCTCGAGTACCCGGGCAAACAGGATGCGCGGGTCTCGCTCATCACCGATCCCAACGTGGTGATGCGTTTCCACCGCGCGGCCCTCAAGGTCGACGGAAGCGCGCGTGCGCTCGTGCTCCACGCCACCTTCGTACCGTGCAGAATCGTCTTCGAACATTGCACTGATGCGATGCCAAGGGGGAAGCCTGAGCGCCAAGTCCTCGATGTTGCATCGGGAGAACCCTGGCCCGGCGCTTGCTGTATCTCTTTGCGAACGCCTGCTCCGGCTCCCCCCCCCCCGCCGTAGAGTAGGCGTTCTGCTTTTTGTCTCGCGGCATTTTGCTCCGTGAGGACATCGCTCCGCCACGC
>JANMGF010001024.1:0-3051 GCA_031374535.1 Polyangium sp. (in: bacteria) | reverse complement strand
GCCGGTCGCGCCCGTCGTGCGTCCGCTCGTCGCCGAGGACGAGGAGCAGTGATCCGCGGCGCCCTCGCACTCGCGCGTTCCGCGACGACGCAGGGCCCAGCCCAGGCTGCGCTCGACGCTGGAGGCAGCGCGGCCGATGCGGTCCTCGCCGGGTTCTTCGCGTCGGCCGGCGCCGACCCCTCGGTCCTGCTCGCGCCGGTCGTCGCGATCGTCACGGGGGGCGGGGCTGGGGGGCGCGTGATCGACGGACGCTCGTTGCAGCCGGGAAAGGGCGTCGCGAGGCCACGCGGGTGGAAGGCCGAGAAGGACATCCCGCCGGGCGCGTACGTGGGCGTGCCGCGCTCGCTGGGCGTCATTGCCTTGCTCCATGCGTCGCGTGGTCGTTCGGGCCTTGGCGGGCTCGCCAGGGCCGGCGTCGCGGCTGCGGAGGCGGCAGGCGCCACGAAGCGGGCTGCGCTGCTCAAGCGCGTGGGATCGGCAGGGCCGCTCGCGCTCACGTCGGAGGAGGCGGTGAGCGCCTTGCTCGCGGCGGGAGGGCCCGTCGCGGGCGGCATCCTCACGGCCGAGGATCTGGAGGGCGCGATGCCCGAGGATCTGCCTGCCCGGTCGACGTCGCTCACCGCGGAGGTGGCTGCGCTCAGCGTGCCGTGGGACGCGCCGCTCGGCCGGCTCCCGGTGCCTGACGCGATCCTCGCGTGCGACGGGCGTGGCCTCATCGCGGCGCTGATCTTCGTGCCGACGCGCAGGGAGAACGGCGTGCTCGTCCCGGAGCTCGAGCTCGTGCTCGGCCGGCATGCGCATCCGGTGCGTCGAGGGACGCCACGCACGACGCCGGGTGTGCCGCTCGAGATGCCGGCGCCGCTCGCGATCGTGGGCAAGTCCGGCTTCCAGGCCGCGGTGGCGCTGATCGGGAAGGCGGGCGTCGATGTCGCGGCGCTCGGGCCGCTCGCTGAGGGCTGGCCGGCCGAGACCGCGCTCGCGGACCTTCGTGAGCGAACGGGCGCGACCACGGCGATGGCGCTCCTGCGAGACACCCGCGACGCGCGTTTCTTGATCTCGAGCGGCGAGCCACAAACGACCGAAGACGCCTGAGCACGGCCCAGCCCGGACGAACGATCCGGGCTCCCAGCGCGCGTGCTCCATGCAGACAAAAAGCATACGCGCCCCCGTTTGGAGGCGCGTTCTCCCGTGCTGCTTCGGCTGTCTTTTACGCGAACCGGGCGGCGACGAGCCCTAGGACGAGCCTAGAGGGCGATGCCGTACCGCTTCGCGTACGCGACGACGCCGAGCTTGTCGATGTTGCGGATGTCGCGCGTCGTGAGGTTCAGCGTGACGTAACGCTTGAGCTCGGGCACCCAGAGCTTGCGCGTCTGGATGTTGACGTTCTGCCAGCGCTTGGTCTTGATGTTCGAGTGGGAGACGTTCTGCGCCAGAAGCTTGCGTTTCCCAGTGATGTCGCTCTTCGCCATGACGTCCTCAGAGGCCTTTTCGCGCGAAAGCGCGCGGGACCCGTCGCTCGGGGCAGCGGAAAGTGGCGGAAGAGGCCGGGCATGTCAAGCACGACTGTCGTGTTTCCATCGCGAACGTGCGGGCGACCAGGGCGCGCGCGTCACGACGGACGCTGGCCTTTCGGCGGCGGCGGGGGCGCATGGCGGGGATCGTCCGGCCAGGAATGCCTGGGGTAGCGGCGCCGGAGCTCGCGCGCAATAGCCGGGTAGTGCCGCTCCCAGAAGCCGGCGAGGTCCGTCGTGACCTGGACCGGGCGCTGGTTCGGCGCGCAGAGGTGGAGCACGACGGGCACCCGCCCCCGGGCCACGCGAGGGCCCTCCGCCATGCCGAAGAAGTCTTGCAGGCGTGAGGCCGCCGAGACCGAGCCGTCGGGGCCGTACGCGAGCCGCAGGCGCCGTCCGCCCGGCAAGACCATCGCTTCGGGCGCCCACTCGACCACGCGCCTCGTTTGCTCCGGCGTGAGGCGCGCCGCGAGGGCCGCGCCGAGATCGGCCTCCCGCAGCTCGGCAAAACTCTGCCGGCCCACGCAGAGCTCGCGTAACGCCTCCGTGATCGCCGCCTCGTCGACGGCCGGGAGGCCCACCTCGGGGCAGTGCGTCCGGACGAACGCGACGCGCGCGAGCCACAGATCGAGGCCATCCCCTCGGACGAACGCGCGGTAACCACGGGCGCAAGCAGCGTCCGCGAGGGCGCGACCGATACGCTCGATCGAGGCGGGATCCTTGGCCGCAACACGCGATTCCTCCAGCACGAGGCCCTCATACACGAGCCTCCGCGAGACCTCGACGCGCTCCTGCGCCGCGTTCCATCGCACGTCCGTCGTGTCGCGGATCGCGTCGGTGAAGAGGTCGAGCAGCCAGTCGGCCTCCACCGCGCTCGCCGCGCGCACGACGACGCGACCCTTCGTGCCCTCCGTCCGTTCCTCCACGTCCACCGCGACCACGTATTCCTCGGCGCCGAGCACGCTCGTTTCCGCGAGCACCGCCGACCCTCCGGAGGCAAACACGATCTCGCGGCCCGTCCGGCCCGTCGCGGTCTCGGGTCGACGCACGCGGCCCACGCGATCGGGGTACCCCGCGAGTGTCGCGATGAGCAACGCGCGCTCACGTTCGAGGGCACTCTCGGGACGCGAACCCCGGCGACGATCGACGAGGCGCGCGAGCTGCTTCGACGCGCGATCCACGGCGAAGACACGGACCGGATCGAGGCCGAGCGCGCGCAACCTCTCGGGCGCGTGTCCCTCGAGCTCGGCCATCTCGAGCTTTTCGAGCGCATGCAAAAGATCCGATCGATGCGGTTCGACGCGCCCGCCGCGCCGGGACGAAGATCCCGAGACGCTCACCTCACGCTCGCCGATCAGCGCCGCGAGCACGCAGCCCTCCTCGGCGACGCCACGCGCCTCGGCCTCGACGATCAGCCGCGCCTGCCGCGGGTGCGCCGGGAACCGCAACATGCGCCGGCCGAGAGGCGTCACGCGCCGCGCTTCGTCGATCGCGCCGAGGCGTCGCAAGAGCTCTTCCGCCGCGGTGATGGCCGCGCGCG
>JANMGF010001014.1:0-2914 GCA_031374535.1 Polyangium sp. (in: bacteria) | reverse complement strand
ACCGCCACGAGAACCGTGCTTGCGAGGTGAAGGTGCTTCATGCGAGTGATCGTACACGAACCGTCCCCGGTCGGTCAAGACGAACCGTTTGCCCGTGCGGACTGGGGCAAACCCCAGGGTTCGTCCAGGGAGCAACGGTCTATCAGCACGTGGATCTACGCCTTGGTCTGCTGAATAGACCTCCGCGGCGACCACGACGCCCGTCTTCCTGTCGACGACGTGCTCCGTCTTGTAGGCCAAGCGCGTGCGGTTTCGCGCACGCCGCCTCCATGGCCCGGTCAAACCCGTTCTCACGCAGAAGCTCGGAGAGCTTCTCGTAGAACCGGTGCCCAGGCGACCGCGGCAACGACGGCGCCGCCACCCAGAGCGGCGCTTGTTTCTCCCGTGTTCGCCCCATCGACACGGTGGCGACCCTCTATCAAATCCACGCTCTCTTGTCGATCCCCTATCGGATAAGTCCACGGGCTGTTAAACTCCTCCACCGTTTGCTTCTGGCTGAAGCAGGTCTGCCAAAACAAGGGGCTTCGTGGGGAAGGCGGCGGCATAACATCACGCCCGCGACCGCGACCTCGACCGCCTCTTCAAAATGGTCGGCCTGCAAGAGGAGCTCGACTGGCTCTGCTACGAGGCCCGCCTCGAGCGCACATCAGGGAGCAGAGAAATCTCCCTCCTCGAACAACCCACCTACAAGCGCCGCTGGTACAAGCCCGATCACGACGCCGAGGAGCGCGAGGCCATGGCCGATTGGCTCGCCGACCGCATCGAGGCCTGGGCCCGCGAACGAAAAGAGCCCTGCACCGTCCGCCAGGCCGCCGCGGCCCTCCGCTCCGACGCCGCCCTGCTCGCCGTCGGCGACCGCATCCGCGCGGACGCCGTCCCCAACCAGAAGCACCACGTCTTCACCGCCGACGGCCTCCTCAAGCGCGCCGCGTGGGAGGAGACCTGGCGCCTCCAGCACCTCGAAGACGAAGGCCGCCTCCCCAAGGACGAGCAGGGAAACCCCATCCCGATCCCCGTCCCCCCGAAGTACGACCGCACCGACTATCAAAAACCCGACTTCTGGTCTCACCGCGGCAAGCTCGACGTCCCCAAGGAGCGTTTCATCGCCTTCACCGAGGTCCCGCCCGCCGTCTGCGAAGAGCCCCTCTACGGCTGGCCGGCTGGACCCACCGCGAGCGCGCCCGCGTGCTCCTGGCGATGGACGAGCAGCTCGAGAACGCGGGCGTGCCGGTGGCGGGCCGGTACGGGGTGCTGCACGGGGTGTGGTTCCTCTTGCCGTACGTGGCGTGGGAGTCGCAGGAGGCGGCGAGGGACTTTCGGGCGGATGTGCGGGGCATCGTGGGGGAAGCGGACGTGACGGAGGAGATGCTGGCGGAGTGGGCGGGGAGGTCCCCGCTGGGGAAGGCCAAGGGGACGAGGCGGAGGCGCGGGAAGAAGAAGAAGGCGTAGCGGAGGGTGCGGGCGAGGTCGGAGGACCCTGCCGACGTGGTCGGGGGCGCAGGACGAAAAGGATGGAAAGGCCGATACGAGCCCGGTAAATTACACAGTGGGCACACGTGTCCGCGATGGCAGCAGATGCGGGTGCGCCGCTGGACTACCTTGCCGAAAGGAACTGCTCGCGTGATCCGGAACTTCGCTCTTGCTACCACCGCTGCGCTCATGACCCTCGCCCCGACGACGGCATGGGGGCAAGGCGTGCCGAAGGCCCCGCCGCCGACCGAGGCCGGCACCGATGCCGCCCTGAAGCAGCAGGCTGCCGCGGCCGAATCAGCCAAGGAAATGGTGAACTTCGCCCTCGAATTTACGAGAGCCCAGGCAAAGCTGGCAGGTGAAAAGGAAGATAAGAACGCGAACGGAGCTGATCGTGTGACGAAGCAGCAGTTGGAAGAGGCCCAGAAGAGGGAAGAGCGGGCAGAGAAGGCTGCCGTCGAGGCCAAAGAGGCCGTGGACGAGCTGCGGAGCGGCAAGCTCATGAGCTCTGGCTTCACGGGAGGCGTCGCGCTCGCCGTGCAGTTCCTCGGTCCCTTCAACAATGATCAGGCCGAGCAAATGGTGCCCGTCGCCACGGCAATGCCCTACGTGGTCGTGTTGCCAGGGTACTGGGGCGCCCCCCAGGCGACCCGAGAAGCTTGCGCATCCTCATGGTCTGGGATGGATGCAGACACGATCGACTCCGCGGCTCGTGCAATCACCAGAAAACGTGCGGTCAAGGTGTTCGACGGTGTCGTGCGGCGTGTCCGGGTGGATCCCAACGTGACGCCGAAAGCCGTCATCGACGAACTGCAACCGCGTTACGCCAACGAAAAAGCGAACATGGACATCGTCAAGGCTGCGAAAGCCTATGTCGCGGTCGACAGCGACCCATCTCGGAAGGGGGAAGCGGAGAAGTTCCGACAGGACGTCGTCGAATGGATGGCCGGTATGGAGTGGCGCGCTAGCAGGGAGGCTAATTGCGTGGGGAGGCGATTTGGCGTCTGGTTCGGTCTCCCCCTCAAGTACGAGGCGATGACCCGCGTACAAGGCGCCGAAAAACCTGATGCCAGACGCACGGTCGACCCCACGATCGCCTTCGGTGCGGCGTTCACCCCCAGCCCGTACCTCACCGTGATGCTCGGGTTGACGGCCGCTTCGGTTCCGCTCGACGAGGCGCAAAACCGGACGCTCTGGTCCACCACCCTTGCCCTGGGCGGCAACCTCGACATCGCGACAGCTCTCACGAAGTGACCCCCCGCCCCATCTATAGAACAGCTAACGGTTCGTCCGTTCGCTGTTCTAGCGCAGGAGGAAGCCCGGACGCAATGGCCGCTTCATTCGGGGTCGCAGGCTCCTTCGCAGGTGTTCTCGATCTGCCCGTCGGGCTGGAAGAACAGATCGAGCTGATCCTTCACCTTCACGTTGCGCCGGACCCCCTCGT
>JANMGF010000994.1:0-4970 GCA_031374535.1 Polyangium sp. (in: bacteria) | reverse complement strand
GGCCAGTGCACGCCTTGCCGTGAGGGCAGCGCGTGGCTCTTCCGCATCCTCGATCGGATGGTGCACGGCGAGGCGACGATGGACGAGCTCGATCGGCTCCACGAGATCGCCGACAACATCATGGGCAACACCATCTGCGCGTTCGGCGAGGGCACGGCGATGCCTGCGCTCGGGTTCTTGCGCAAGTACCGCAAGGAGTTCGAGGAGCACGTGCGGACGAAGGGCAAGTCTGGGACGGGGAGGCTCGCGCTGTGAACAAGCTCGAACTGGCGTTCTTCGGCTTCTGCTCGCTCGTCGCGCTGCTCGGCGCGATGGCGACCGTGGGCGCGAAGAACCCGATCCGCGGGGCGATGGGGCTCCTCTCGACCATCATCGGCATCGCGGGCCTTTACCTGATGCTGGCCGCCGAGTTCCTCGCGGCCATCCAGCTGCTCGTATACGCGGGCGCGGTCGTGATCCTCTTCATCTTCGTGATCATGCTCCTCGGTCCGTCGGCGCAGTCGAAGCGCGACGCGCGTGGAGCGATCTCTCGGTACGTGGGCGCTGCCGCGATGCTCCTGTCGGGGCTCGGCGCGGTGATGCTCCTCGTCCGGACGAAGGCCAACGCGCCGACGCTTTTCGGCGAGGCGCCGCCGCAGTTCGGCACGATCGAGGCGATCGGGCACGAGCTCTTCTCGACGGCGCTCGTGCCCTTCGAGCTCTCGGGCGCGCTCCTTCTCGTGGCCGTCGTCGGCGCCGTCGCGGTCGCGCGCGGCAAGCAGGTCGATCCGACGATGCTCCCCGCGCCGGACAAGAAGGAAAGCGCCGCACACTCCGCAGCCCAGACCAAGGAGGCGAGGTCGTGACCGTCCCGCTCGAGTACTTTGTGATCGTCGCTGCCGCGCTTTTCCTGACGGGCGCGGTGGGCTTCTTGATCCGACGCAATCTGCTCGTGCTCCTGATGAGCATCGAGCTGATGTTGAACGCGGTGAACCTCACGCTGGTCGCTTTCAACCGCCAGCACACGGGGAGCCACACCGGGCAGATTTTCACCTTCTTCATCATCGCCATCGCCGCGGCGGAGGCCGCCGTCGGCCTGGCCATCGTCCTCGCGTTTTTCCGGCTCCGCAGCACGGTGCGCTCGGACGACGCCGATCTCTTGAGGAACTAGCGTGGAAGCCCTCAAAGCTCAGTTTCCCGCAACGAATTTCACGCTCCTCGCGGTGGTCCTCGCCCTGCCGCTCGTCGGCGCCTTCGTGAATGGCGTCTTCGGCAAGCGGCTCGGCAAGGCTGGTGTCCGCCTCATGGCCCTCTCGGCCATCGGCGGCGCATTCCTCGCGAGCCTCGCCACGTTCCTCCTTCTTCCGAAGGGGGAGGGTGGTGGCACGCTCGCGTGGTCCGCGTGGCGCTGGTTCACGTTGAACGGGCGCATGGGGCAAACGATCCCCATCGATGTTGCCTTCAGCGTCGACGCGATGAGCGCGACGATGATGCTGGTGGTCACCGGCGTCGGGTTCCTGATCCACCTGTACTCGAGCGAGTACATGGTGAAGGACCCGGGCTACCACCGGTTCTTCTCGTACTTGAACCTCTTCTGTTTCGCCATGTTGACGCTCGTCATGGCGGACAACATGGCCGTGCTTTTCGTCGGCTGGGAGGGCGTGGGCCTTTGCAGCTACCTCCTCATCGGCTTCTGGTTCGGTGACGAGAAAAACGCGACGGCCGGCAAGAAGGCGTTCATCGTCAACCGCATCGGCGACTTCGGTCTGCTCGTGGCGATGGCGATCCTGCTTTATTACACGGGCTCGCTCCGCTTCGCGGAGATCAACGCGAACGCGCGGAACCTGCTCGATCCGATCACCATCTGGCCCTTCGGCAACCTGCCGACCGAGATCCAGTGGGACGCGGCGCACCCGGCGGCGGGCGGCGCTTACAAGACGCTCGTGCACCTGTTCCTGCCCGAGAGGGGCATCCAGGTCTACGCGTCGACGCTCGTCGGTCTCGCGATGTTCCTCGGCGCCGCCGGCAAGAGCGCGCAGATCCCGCTCTACGTGTGGCTCCCGGACGCGATGGCGGGTCCCACGCCGGTCTCCGCGCTCATCCACGCGGCCACGATGGTCACGGCGGGTGTGTACCTCGTCGCGCGCACGTCGGCCGTGTTCTTGATGTCGCCGGCCGCGATGGCGACGGTGGCGGTCGTCGGCTGCATGACGGCGATCTTCGCCGCGTCGATCGGCCTGTTCCAGCACGACCTGAAGAAGGTGCTCGCCTACTCCACGGTGAGCCAGCTCGGGTTCATGTTCATCGGCGTCGGCGTGGGCGCGTTCTCCGCGGGCTTCTTCCACGTCTTCACGCACGCGTTCTTCAAGGCCTGCCTCTTCCTCGGCGCCGGCTCGGTGATCCACGCGATGCACGCGCGGATCCACGACACGGACAATTCGCAGGACATCCGCAACATGGGCGGGCTGAAGAAGTTCATGCCCCTCACGCGGTGGACGTTCCTCATCTCGTGCTTCGCGATCGCCGGCGCGCCTCCGCTCGCGGGCTTCTGGTCGAAGGACGAGATCCTCTGGAGGGCCTTCTCCACGAAGATCGTGGCGCCGGAGCTCGGGCGTTTGGAGCCGCTCTGGACGTGGCCCTCGTGGCTCGGCCAGTCGATCTACTGGGTCGGCGTCATCGCCGCGACGATGACGGCGTTCTACATGTTCCGCGCCTACTTCCTCACGTTCCACGGCGACTTCCGCGGGTGGAAGATCGTGGCGAGCTTTCAGGCCGGCAAGCATGGCCATGACGATCATGGCCACGACGACCACCACCACGACCACGACGACAGTAAGCCGCTCGAGGGGCCCAAGCCTCACGAGTCGCCGCTCGCGATGACGATCCCGCTCGTCGTGCTCGCGGCTTTCGCGGCCTTCGCCGGCTTCCTCATGGCCGAGCCGATCCACGTCGAGCCGCTCGGGCACATGCTCGCGCCGGTGTTCTCGCGGGCGCACGACGCGGTCGTGCTGCGCGCACCGGACGTCGACAAACTCATGTGGCCGATGATGGGCCCGGGTGTGGCGGCGTTCCTCGGCGGCACGGGCGCGGCGATGGTCGTGTACCTGAACAAGGGCGGCGCGCCGGAGGAGTCCTTCAAGAAGGCTGTTCCGGGCCTCTACAAGCTCATCTACGACAAGTGGCGGATCGACGAGCTCTACGACGCGACGGTGGTCGGGATGGTGGACGCGCTCGCGGACATCTTCACGGCCGCGGACAAGTGGCTCATCGACGGCGTCATCGCGAAGCTCACGGCGGCCCTCGTCGGGTTTGCCGGGACGGTCCTGCGCACGTTCCAGACCGGACGCGTGCAGGTCTACGGCGCGGCGATGGCCCTCGGCCTCGCGGGGGTGGGCTACTTCCTGGTCGCCCCGCACGCCCAGGCGACGGTCGACGACTCGAAGCTCCGCTCGGCCGGCGAGGTGGTCATCTCGGCGGCGCCCGGCCCCGGCTACACCTATCGCTGGGAAGGCACGGGGACGGAGCAGAAGGACTTCAGCGCGGCGCGCGAGGTCCGCATCAACATCGGTCCCGGGGAGAAAAAGGACGTCAAGCTGCACGTGCGCAACGCGTTCGCGCAGGAGGCGACCCATTCGTTCGAGATCACGCGGCCTGGTCGCGGTTTCCCCTCGTCGGCTGCTGCTCCCGCTCCGGGCGCACCTGGCGGCGCGGTGAAGCCTGCGGGCGGTAGCGTGCCGGCGAAAGACATCCCCGCGCTCATCAACCCGCGAGGCGCCCAATGAGCCCGCTCGATATGGTCTTTCAGTACTGGCCTGCGATCGCGGCCGGCGTCCTCGGCGCGCTCGTGCCGCGAGGCGACGCGTCGACGAAGCAACGCGCAGGCCTCGGGTTCATCGCTGCCCTCACCACGCTCTTCGTGATCTGGCTCTGGCCGTCTGGCTCTACGTCTACAGAGGGCGCGGCGCAGGCGACGAAGGCCGCGGGCGAGTGGCCGCACCTGCTCAACCTGCTCGTGGGCTTGCCCCTCGTGGGCGCGGCGGCGGTGCTGTTCATCCCGCGGCAGATGCTCTCGGTGCTCCGCGGCTTCACCTACGTGGTGCTCGGCGTCGGGTTCGTCGCGTCGCTCTGGCTGCTCACCGAGCCGATGACCGGCGGCTGGCACTTCCAGTACACGAAGGACTGGATGCCTGCGTTCGGAAACCGGTACCACGTCGCGATCGACGGGATCAGCTTGTGGCTCGTCCTCCTGACGACGTTCATCACGCCGATCGCGGCGTACGCGTCGTTCGGCTCGATCAAGACGCGCATCAAGGAGTTCTGCTTCGCGCTTTTGCTCCTGCAGGGCGGAATGCTCGGCGCGTTCGTCGCGCTCGATCTGTTCCTGTTCTACCTGTTCTGGGAGCTGATGCTGGTCCCGATGTTCCTCATGATCGGGGTCTGGGGCGGCGCGGACCGGGTCAAGGCGGCGATCAAGTTCTTCCTCTACACGATGGCGGGCTCGGTCTTGATGCTGGCCGCGATCGTGTACCTGGTCTGGACGCACCAGAAGCTCACGGGCGAGTTCTCGTTCGACTACCTCGCGCTCTCGCGCGTGGTGCTCGCGCGGCCGATGCAGATGGTCTGCTTCTGGGCCTTCTCGATCGCGTTCTTCATCAAGGTGCCCATGTGGCCGGTCCACACGTGGTTGCCGGACGCGCACGTGCAGGCTCCGACGGGCGGCTCCGTGATCCTCGCGGCCGTCATGTTGAAGCTCGGCACGTATGCCTACATGCGCTTCTCGATGGGCCTGTTCCCCGGGCCCGCGTCGACGCTCTCGGCGAACCTCGCGGGCGTCGCGATCCTCGGCGGCATCCTGTACGGCGCGCTCGTCGCGTGGAAGCAGCGGGACATCAAGCGGCTCGTCGCCTACTCGTCCGTCGCCCACCTCGGGTACGTGATGCTCGGGCTGTTCGGCGCGACGCCGAGCGGCATGCAGGGCGCGGTGCTCCAGA
>JANMGF010000348.1:0-3781 GCA_031374535.1 Polyangium sp. (in: bacteria) | reverse complement strand
GCGCACCGCGCAGTTTTTCAACCCCGAGTCCAGGGCTTGCCCTGGTCCGGGGTCGAGGGGGCGGACAGCCCCTCGCGGGGTCCGGGGCAGCGCCCCGGCTCCCACGCCTCCTGATGAGACCCATGCTCAGCGCGGGTCCGGCGCATGCGTTACGACGAAATGGCACGCGAGGCGCTCTCGGCGAAGGGGACGGATTAGAGTCGACGCCGCGACGCGCTCCGCTTCAGCGCGAGGGCGATCCCGCTCCGGAGGGTGCCGCAGCTCAGGATGCGGCCGAGGTCGGCGCCGATATCGACGAGCGTGCGGGCGATCGCCGGCTGGATACCCGTCAAGACGATCTCCGATCCGAGCAGCTCGACCGCGCGCGCGGTTTGCACGAGCGCGTTGGCCACATCCGCGTCCACGACGGGCACGCCGGTGACGTCGAGGATGACGATCGAGGCCTGGTTCTGCACGATGCCGGTGAGCAACGTCTCGAGCACCTGCGCGGCGCGGCGGGCATCGATGGTGCCGATGAGCGGCATCACCACCACGCCCTCGGCGATCGGCAGGAGCGGCGTCGAGAGGGCGCGCACCGTGGCCTCCTGGAGGCTCAGCATCTCCTCCTGGAGCAGCCGCGCTCGCGCCTCGGCCTCCTTTTGCTCCGTGATGTCGACCGCGATACTACACACCAGGGCGGGTTTGCCCGCGGTAGCGTCGACGGCAAACTTCGTGGTCACGAAGGTGAATACGCGTCCGCCCATCGGGTACGCGTCCTCTCGCACGAGCGGCACCCCGCTCCGGATCACCTCGGCATCGGATTCCATGTAGCCGGCCGCGAGCTCGGGCGGGAAAATCTCCGCGTCGCTCTTGCCGAGCAGATCCGCGCGGCTCATCCCGACGAAGCGCTCGAATGGCTCGTTGACGAGGAGGTAACGGCTCGCGTGATCCTTCACGAAAACGAGCGAGGGCGTGTTCTCCACGATACCCAGCAAAAACCCCCGGCTCTCCTCCTGCGCGCGCTCCGCCCGGATGCGCTCGGTCACGTCGAGGTTCACCTCGACCACGTACCGTTTGCCGGCGACGTCGACGGGCTGGAACGAGGTCTGGGTCCAGATCTGTCGATCCTCGGTACGATCGAGCCCCGCCTCCGCCGTATCGTACGCGGTGGGCGGCATGACCACGGCCTCGCCCCGCAAAGCCTGCTCGAGGTGCGCCGCGTAGCCCCGGGCCACGGCCTCGGGGTCGTCGAACATGTTGTGCTTGCCGATGACCGCCTCGCGCGAGGGGATGGCGAGGATGTCGCGGTTTTTGCGGTTGATTTCGACGAGCCAACCGCGTTCGTCGTGCACGACGACCGGGACGGGCACATGTTCGAGGAATGCTTCGTAAAGGGTCGCGCGGCGCGTCGCCTCCTCGAGGGCCACCGCGAGCTCGGTTACGCGGGCGCGGAGCCGCTCGGTCTCCTCCTGCAATCCCTGGACGTCGACTTCGACCCGACCCATGACGCTCATCCTCCGTGGATGAAGAGCCGCCCGGGACGGGCAGCCTGGCACCGAGTCGTCCCGCTCTAATACGAGCACGGCCCCGCGTACAGGATTACCTGACGGTGCTGAATCGCCTTGCCCAGAGCTTCACTTGGGGGGCGCACCCGCGGAGCGGCGGCGAACGAGCCGCGCGACGACGAACCCGAGCAAGGCCGCGAGGAACGGCATCGAGCCGGCCTTGCCAATCAAGCCAAACGCGACGCAGAGGAGAACGACGCGAACCACGAAAAGGAACGTGGGGCGCGCCCGCTCGCCCGTTTCGCGAAAAACACGGTCGCCCTCGGCGATGGCGCGGGCATGCGCCCATCCGAGCGCGAAGCCGAGGGCCAGGAAAAGAAACGCTCGAAGGAAAAGGTTCATCACGGCGGCGCGCCCGAGGGATCCAGGCGGCTCACAGCCGCCCGAGGGGGAACTACGACGGGACGCGGGTATTGAGCTTGTCGACGGCGTGGACGGGGGCGTCGCTTCCGGCCATCAGGTGCGCGATCGCGCCGAGGACGAGGCGATGTTTCTCGAGCGTGTTTTTGCCCGCGAAGACGGCGCTCGTGACGGAGATCTCGAAGTGGCCTCCGCCGCCCTGGACCTCCACCACGGCGTCGGTGATCTTTTCCTTGATCGCCCGCTCGATCGCGTCGGGGATCGAGCCCTGAAACGTGGTCATGTGGTACGACACGGCGCTCTCCTCCGACCTCAATACCGCGGAACCGAGGGGTCGACCACGACCGACCAGGCGTCGATGCCCCCCTCGACGTTGTATACCCTGGAAAAACCCCGTCCGACGAAGGCTTCGGCCGCCGAGCGGCTCCGGCCGCCGTGGTGGCAATGGAAGACGATCGGGGTGTCCTTCGGCAGGGCCTCGAGCCGCTCGAGCTCGGCCTGATCGAGGAGCCGCGCCTGCTCGATCCGCGCCAGGGCGCGCTCCTTGTCGGTGCGCACGTCGACGAGCTCGAATCGCTCGCCCGCGTCGAGCATCTCCTTCAGCTTGCGCACGGAGATCTGCCGGACACGCGGGGGCTCGTTCGGGTTTTCAATCTTGAACCCGGCGCCCTCGGGCCCGTTCACGAAATCGACGACGATCCCGTCCGCCCGGCGCGCGCTCGCCTTGTCGACGAGGACCAGGATCCCGCCGGCGTCGACCTCGAAATCGCCCTCGGCGCGAGGACCAAAAAAGAGACCATACTCGAAGCGAGGGCTCACCTCGAGACGAAGCAGCTCCCCCGGCGCCTCGGTGGCGGCCTCGGCAAACGCCTTTTTCGCGCTCTCCGAGAGCGTGATCTTGGGCGCCTTCGCCTCGCCGGCGCTCGCCTTCGAACCCCCGACCTTCTGCGCGAGCTCGCCGCTCTCGCGCATCTCCTTCACGATGTCCGCGCCGCCGACGAACTCGCCGTCGATGTAAAGCTGCGGGATCGTGGGCCAGCTCGCGTAGGCCTTGATGCCCTCGCGAATCTCGGGATCCTCAAGGACGTTCACGGTCGTGTAGGTGCCCCCGGTCTCGTCCAGGATCTGCACGACGGTGCTGGAGAAACCACATTGCGGAAACCGGCGCGAGCCCTTCATGAAGAGCACGACACGGTCGGACCGAACGAGCGCCTCGATACGCTCTTTGAGCGCTTCACTGAGATTCATCTCTTTCCCTCGACTGGCCGGGACTCTCGCACGTCTCGAAACGTGACGCTACGTTAATTTGGCCCCCCCGAGCCGGGTCGTCGGGCGCCTCCTGCGTGGTCTTTCGAGAGCCCCGTACACCGCGCTGGAAACACGGCCGCCGAGGGGTCTATGCTGCCGCGCGATGGCCCCCAAGGCCCCGAGCCTCCCCCGCCGCGTCGCCGCGCTGCTCGACAAACGTGCGGTCAAGATCGCGCTCGCGGTCTGTATCCTCGTCTCGCTCCTGCCCCTGCCCCGGCTCGAGCACACGCTCCGGCCCGCCTTCCTCGCGATCTTCGCGATCGAGCTCGCGCTGCGGTGGATCGCCTTGAAGCGGCCCCGCGAGGAGATCCGGCGCTTCGAATGGTTTTTCCTCGTGGTGGATCTGCTCGCCTTCACGAGTTTCCTCCCGTTCGAGGCGATCGGCGATCCGCGGTACGTGGCGCCGCTGCTCTCGCTCCGGCTCGCGCGGCTGCTGCTCCTCTTGCAGTTTGCCCGCGAGCTCGCCTCCGACGTGTACACGATCGTCACGCGGCGCGAGCAGCTCCAGCAGTTCGGGCTCGTGACGGTGGCGGTCTGGTCGCTCGCGTTCGGCGCGGCCGTGGTGCTCG
>JANMGF010000933.1:0-1784 GCA_031374535.1 Polyangium sp. (in: bacteria) | reverse complement strand
ATCGAAGCTGCCCTTCCCGAGGCATGGCGCGCCTACGACGACGCCATCCATCGTGGGCTCGGGGGGCATCCGTGGAAGACGTTCATGCGCGCCCTGCTCGAGCGCGCCGCTTCTTCCCCGCTCGACGAGGAGACGATGACGAGCGTCGTCGATTTCCTCTGGTCCGAGCAACCGAGGAAAAACCTGTGGCGCCGCCCGATCCAGGGCATGCTCGATCTCGCCGCCGAGCTCAACGACGCGGACGTGCGCGTGGGCATCGTCTCGAACTCGGAAGGCCGGCTCGCCGAGCTCGTGGCAGAGCTCGGCTGGGACGATCGGTTCCTGGTGATCGCCGACAGCGGCAAGCTCGGGATGGACAAACCGGGCCGGGAGATCTTCGTGTGGACCGCCGGACGCCTCGGCGTGCCCCTCGAGCGGATCGTCCACGTGGGCGACTCGTACGCGGCCGACGTGCAAGGCGCGCTGGGCGCGGGCATGCGCGCGGTGTGGTACGGCGGGGATCCGAAGCGCGAGGTCGGGGAGAAGGCGCGCGTGGCGAAGGACGCGGCCGCGGTGCGAAAGGCGCTCGTCTCGCTCGGCGTCGTCTGGAAGCCGTAGCGCGGCGCGACAGCGATTCTCTCCCTCGCCCGTTTCCTACCTCGCAAGGGTTCCCTTGCTTCCTGAGCTTCGGCATCGGTAGGATGATGTCGAAATGCCTCTGCTTGAACTTTCGTTCGCGTCGGGGGAGGACTCTCTCTCGGTTCGCCGCTTCTCCGTGCACGAGGGGATATCGGGGCTCTTCGAGCTCTCGATCTGGGCGGTTTCCCGGAACGAGAACCTCGACCTCGAGTCGATCGTCGGAAAAGCCGCGGGCTTCCGCGTCGTCAGCGGCTATCGCTGGGCCCAGCTCGGCGGCGCGCGCAAGTGGACGGGATTGTGCAGCGACATGGAACAGGTGCAGCCGGAGCCGACAGGGCTCTCCACCTACCATCTGCGCATCGTGCCCACCTTGTGGATGCTGACGCAGCGCAGAAACCATAGAATTTTCCAGCATCTTTCGATACCGGACATCAGCGACCAGCTCCTCGGGGAATGGGGCATCACGCCGGCCTGGAAGATCGACCGGGGCCAATATCCCAAGCTCGAGTACAAGGTCCAGTATGGCGAGACGGATTATGCGTTCTTGAACCGCCTCTGGGAGGAGGCGGGCATCGCCTTCACGTTCCCGGACGACGACCAGGCTGGCTCGATCCTGACGTTCGGCGACAAACTGCACCAGAACGAGCTCCGGGGCGCGCGGCCCGTTCATTACGTCGACAACCCGAATGAAGCGGGCGAGTTCGAGTTCGTGACCAAGCTCCGGCTCGCGCACCAGGTCCGCCCGGGCGGGTACACGATCCGCGATTACGACTTCCGCAACCCCGGGTTTTACCTCCTCGGCGAGACGACGACGGGCGAGGCGCCGGAGAATCGGTACGAGCAGTACCATTATCAGCCGGGCTCGATGCTCATCGAGGGGCAAAAGGGCGGCGGGACGCCGGTGGCCGACGACAAAGGCGTGGCCCGGCACAACCAGAAATATGGCGTCGAGCGCGCCGAGCAGCGGCTTGCGGCCGATCGCGGCAACAAGCGGGTGATCTCCTTCGAGACGAACACCGTGGATCTCTGGCCGGGGGTCGTGTTCAACATCGCGAACCATCCGCGCGCCGATCTCGACGAGAGCAAGCGGCTGCTCGTGACCGAGTTCATGATCGAGGGCCGACCATTCTATGTCACTGAGGATGGCAAGGGGACGCCGGTGACGG
>JANMGF010000923.1:0-1765 GCA_031374535.1 Polyangium sp. (in: bacteria) | reverse complement strand
CGGTGAACTCGGTGAGGCGCTTTTCGCCTTTGATCCACACCTTCAGCGCGAGCTTCTTCTCGGCCTTCCCAGGCTCCTGATTGATGACCTCGTACTCGAAGTACTGGGTCTTGGCGCGGTTCATCGCCTCGTCCATCCCCGCGAGGGCCTTGTCACCCGGGGGATCGGCGCTCGCATGGCCGGCCCAGAGCAGGGCCGTCGCGAGGAGGGGAGCGCCGACGGAAAGCCAACTACGGAAAGATGTGCTCATCTCGAACCTCGTTCGTTCAGGGAAGGGCCCGTGCTCGTGTCGAGAACTGCGTCCGCCTCGGACGAAGGAACCGCGGCGGCTATTCTAGATCCGTCGCCGTAGTACCGCGTTTTGCGTGCGAAAAGGGGGATCACCAGCATCGTCGCCAGGGCGGCCGTGATCATGGCCGCCGCCGTCAGGCCCCCCACGTTCTGCAAGGGACGCGCGTCGCCGAGGGTCAACACGAAAAAGCCCGCCGCGACCATCAGCGCGTTCACCCAGATCGCCGGGCCCGTCTGGCGCGCGGCCGTTGTGGCCGACGCCGTCAGCGGGGACTTCTCGGGTGCGCTCCACGCGACCATCAGGTGCACCGCATAGTCCACTCCGGCCCCGATGATCAAGCTCGCCAGCATCGACGTCCCGATGTCGAGCCGCACGCCGAGCAGGCCCATGCCGCCGTAGATGACCGACATCGTGAGCACGATGGGCAGGATCCCGAGCAGGCCACTCCAGAACGACCGGAAGAGCGCCGCCAGGATGAGGAGCACGCAGCCGAGCGCGAAAAACATGCTTTTCCAATGGTTCGACTCGACGCTTCGCGACAGGCCAGCGTGCTTCTCCGGGAGCCCCGTCACCGTGACCGACAGCTTCTGCTCGGCCTCCCCCGCGGCCGGCGGGAGCGCGAGGGAAGGGATGTCGAGGTCCATCAGCGCCGTCGCGATGCTCGCGTGGAACCGTTCGCCCTTCGGCCCTTCGGGCGCGGCGAGCTTCTGGTCCACGACGAGCTTTCGGGCCTGCGCCATCGCCTCGCTGCGCCGCCAGATCTCTTCGAGAGGACGTTCCACCGTGCCGGCGATGTCCGCCACGAGCGTGTCCCCCGCGGGTTTGTCGAGGGCCCCCGCGATCGCCTCCGCGAGCTTCGCCTCCTCCGGCCGCGGGCCGAGCGCCGTGAGCGCGCGCGCGACCTTGTCGATCGCCTCGGGCCCCTCGAGCTCCACGCTGCACTCTTCCGAGCCGAGGAACCGCGTGAGCGCCGTCCGCGTGGCCTCGGAGGCGTCGGCTGCTTTCCCCGCCGAGAGCCGTTCACCGAGCGCCGTTTCCTCGGGCACCAAAACCCCGAATTGCCGTCCCACCGCGCGAATGCGGCTCGCCGCGAGGGACCGCGCCCGCGCCGAGACCTCGTCCTTGCGGGCCCCCATAGCCTCGGCGACCGTGAACCGTGCCGTGATCGCCGACGCCGTGATCGCCTGGATGTTCTCGATCAGCGGCTCGGTCTCGGCCGCCAGGTTCGTGTCGAGCTTGACGTGCACGAGCGCCTTTTGCCGGTCGTCCGTGACGAGCTGTGCGATCGCCTTTTTGCCTTCGAGGAAGCCGTAAAGCAGCTTCACCTTCGCCGCGCTGTCGGGGATGCGCCGGTCGCCCTCCATCGCCTCGTTGATCTGCGCGACCACCGCGCCCACGTGGTTCACCGAGCTCACGTGGGGCAGCAGCGCGATGCGGTCGGCGAGGATCCGGACCTCGCGCAGGACGACCGGA
>JANMGF010000905.1:0-5930 GCA_031374535.1 Polyangium sp. (in: bacteria) | reverse complement strand
CTCGGGGGAAACCGCGACGTCAAGACCGATCGATCCCGCTGGCGAAGGCACATCGAAACGGCCTATTTCGCCGATTGGCACGTCGCCTCGATCCGCGTGCAGGACGTCCGCGAGTGGGCCCGCGAGCTCCTTCGAAAGAAGGCCGCGCCCGGGCAAGGCCACAAGAAGACGAAGGACCGCAAGATCTCCCACGAGACCGCGCAATACAGCCTCAACCTCCTTCGATGCGCGTTCGAAGCCGCCGTCGAGGCCGGTCACCTCGAGGCCAACCCCGCCCGCGGTGTCCGCCTTCCTCACAAGAAGAAGGCCCGCACCCACGACCCCTGGACGTACCTCACCCCCGAGGAGCAGACCGCGCTTCTCACGTGCGAGGCGATCCCGCTCGAAGGCCGATGCCTCATCGCCTTCGCGCTCGGGACGGGCACGCGCGAAAGCGAGCAGTGGGCGCAGCACCTCACGGACATCGACCTCGCGCGGAACATGATCACCGTCCGTTACGGCTCCCACGGCAAACCGCGCAAGAACGGCCGGATCTACCACATCCCGATCCTGCCCCTCGCGCGGTGGGCCCTTGATCAGTGGCTCCCCGTCGTCGCCGCGCGCCCGAACCCGCACCGCCTCCTCTTCCCGCTCCCCTCGGGAGCTCGCCGCGCCGCGAAGAAGGCCCCCGCCGAGTGGCCCGAGTGGCTCGCCGCCGCGAACCTCCGCCCCGAGCGCCGCCACGACGGCCGCCCCGTCCGATGGCACGACCTCCGCCACACGTGCGCCTCGTCCCTGGTCGCCGGATGGTGGGGGGACCCGTGGACCCTCGAGCAGGTCGCCGCGCAGCTCGGGCACGCGTCGAGGGACTCGACGGAGCGGTACGCCCACCTCGCCCCGGGCGCCTTGCTCGCCCCGGCCGCCCGCCTCGATCTATCCAGGATCTATCCAGGGGCGGGACGGCAGAGCGAGCTAAGTGCCCGGAATCATTCAGCACCCCCGGCAGGAATCGGACCTGCGACCTTCGGTTTAGGAAACGATAGGGAGGGGTGTCCGGTAGCCCTCCACAAGCACACGGAACAACAACGAAAACAGCATCATCTCAGCCACTTTTGCGAACGGCTTGGTGCTGCGGGGAGGCGACGGGACGAGACGTCTGGGGACGTCTTGGTATCCCAGTTGAGGCCACAGTGAGGCCACGGGTAGGCCACGACGAAGTAGCCGTGTTTGCCCAGACGAACGCACGCCAGGTCACAAATTTCCGCTTTGCCGCGTTTCAGGGCGAGTGCTGCCGGCCATGTGCTCGCCGGCCGGGTGCATCGAGGCGCTCGACGTGCCCCCTCGTGCTCGTCCGCCCTGGACGCCAGGCCCTCGCTCGACGCGTCGGAGGTCGCCTTCGAGACTACGCCCTCGCCGGGACTTCGTGCGGAAGCGTACAACCGCTTATGTGGTTGCGCTCGCCGAGCTTGCCGCCCTTCGAGGCCCTCGACGCGGCCCCGGCCTCCCCGTCGCCCTCGACCTCCGGCGAGATCGCCCGCCTCGACCTCGACCCCCGCGGTCCAGCGAAGCGGCGGGACCTCGGCGTGCTCGATGCGTTCGAGGCCGAGAACAACACGAGCGCGTCGCCCCTGGTTGGCGCGGTCGCGACCGAAGAGGGTGAGGAGATGACTGCCGACCTGCTCGACCTCCCACTGGAGACTGCGGAAGGTCACACGTTGCCCGACTTCGAAGATCACGGCGTTCTCGTCTGGCCGGCGGCGGGAGCCATGGCCAAGGGGCGACGGTACGCGGGCTCGGAGAGGAGGTCAACAGCAAGGGGTTGTGGTAGAAGGTCACGATGTCCTCTTCACGGCCTGAATCTGCCCTCGCACGCACCGCAATCGTCTACGATTTCGACGGCACTCTCGCCCGGGGCAACATCCAGGAGCACACCTTCCTGCCGGAGCTCGGGATCGAACCGAAGCAGTTCTGGGCTGATGTCAAGGAGCACAAGCAGATTCACGACGCCGACGAAATCCTCGTCTACATGTGGCGTATGCTGGAAAAGGCGCGATCGAAGGGGATTGCAGTCACCAGGGAAGCGCTACGTCGCCATGGCCAGGAAACCAAGCTGTTCGATGGTGTCGACACTTGGTTCGACCGGATCAACGCCTACGCCGCGGGCGAAGGTCTCGCGCTCGAGCATTACGTCATTTCGTCCGGCATCCACGAGATGATCGCCGGATGCCCCATCTTCAGCCATTTCGGCAAGGTATATGCCTCCAGCTTCATCTACGACGAGAAGGGGAATGCCATCTGGCCCGGTGTCGCGATCAACTACACTACCAAGACGCAGTATCTATTTCGCATCAACAAGGGCGTGCCAAACAACTACGACAACGAGAGCGTCAACCGCTGGGTGCCCATGGAGGCGCGCCCGGTTCCGTTCTCCAGGATGCTCTTTATCGGAGATGGCGAAACGGATATCCCCTCGATGAAAATGGTGCGCCACCAGGGGGGTTACTCTATCGCGGTGTTCGATCCCCGGGAGTGGGGTGAGGGCAAGTCGCAGGAGAAGATCTACCGGCTCATCTCGGAGGACCGTGTTCACTTCGTGGCGCCTGCGGACTACAAGGCGGGCAGCCAGCTCGAGGTGATCGTGAAGGGGATTTTGGGGCGGTTCAAGTAGGCATGTACCTCTGGCGCACGTCAGCGTAGAGCCACCCATTCGAAACAACCGGGATTCTGACAATGAAGGGCATTGCACTCAAAGTAACTTACAACGACGGCGGAGCACGAGGCGGGCTCATCGGTTTCAATGGCGTATGCTCGCCATCGAACATTTTGAACAACGTGCGAATTCTTTCGAAAACAAATTGCAGCAAACCATACAGCCCATGCCGGATTTACTCTGATGGCAACTTTGCGACCTCGCCGCCGACGCTGAAGAATCATCGAAACAGCTGGTGCTACGAGAGCACGCTGTTCGGCGGTGGTCCACTACGCTTCGGAGCTGGCTATTACCACAACGGCTCCAACGCGGGAAAACCGATACACGTGAGTCAGGTCGAAGAGGGGGACCTCGCGTTGCTGACTACTCGACTGCCGACGTGGATCGAGGAAGATCGCATGGTATTCGGCTGCTTCCGTGTCGCTCGCAAACCAGTTTATAGTGAGGGGTGGGGCTACGCGATCGAATCAGACGGCACCATGGATATCAAGCTACCGGACTACGTCGCCCAGAAATCGAATTTCTGGCGCTACTACCAGAACTCGAACGGTTCTAAGAAGTGTGCGACGGGGTTGTTTCGGTATCTCAGTGAAGAGCAGACAAAGTTCTTCCTTGCCGATCTGGTCGGTTTGCTCGGTGATAGCGAGGAGCGGGACGTGCTCGCCAACGTTCTCGGCGGGAACGTGAAGCCACGCCCTATTAAGCGACTTCCGGTGGTCGAAGGGAACCCCCTGGGACGCGGATACGGTGGTGGCGAAAGCGCCGCCCATCGAAACCTTAAAAACTATGTGGCGCAAAACCCAGCAGCCGTAGGACTGCATCCAGCAGCAGTCTCCGAGGTAGAGTTTGCCTATTTGTCCGGAGACCAAGTGGACATCAAGTTCGATTTGCCTGACGGCACAGCAGCTATCGTAGAAATTGAAACTACCATGCCTTTCCCCGGGGCTCACCAGTGCGTGAAATATCGGTCTCTACTGGAAGCCGCTCGTGGTATCCCCATCGGCAGTGGAAAAGTGCAGGCTATTCTCGTTGCTCATCAATTCGACGCCGAAACAAGGCGGTTCGCATCGAAATACGATATCAAGCTCGTTCAGCTCTCGGTCTGAGGAGGTCCACTGCTGGTCACGGTTTGGGCCGGATCGGCCTCATGTGGATCGGCGCATCCGCGTCCCCGCTCCAGTCATCACGGCTTGCCGGCGCCTCGCGCAGCGAGCTCACGCCGCAGCTTCGGCAGATCCTTCTTCGGCACCTTGCGAACGATGTCCGCGATGCGCGCGCGCTCGTCGTCCTCGGGGAACGCGCAGAGAGCCATGGGCAGCAAATCGAGCCCGCGCGCGATGCGCTTCAGCGTCTCGACCGTGATCGCTGCGCATCGCTGGGCGCCCGGGCTTCAGGGCCGGACTCGCCGCGGCACTGCTGCTTGGAGCCGACACAATAGATTGCGGCGGTGCCGCGGCGCTTGTCGCGATGGCCGTGTTTTGCTTGACGACCTCGTCCACATCGGACGTACCAAGGGCCTCCACGATCGCTTTCGTTTTCTGGCCGATCTCAAGGGACGCTCCCTCATTCATTTGAACGAAGATCCGCGCCTTCGCGTTGCCATACCGGTGCGCGCCGGCGAGCATCGCGGCGCCCTCAAAGGCTTTTACCGTCGCCTCAAACGCCTCATCGTCCGCGAAAGCCAGCACGCTCGCGCCCTTCCCGGGAACGGATGGCAGGTCGCAGCTCCAGTATTCCGAGGCTCGGGCCGTGAGCGCCCGTGGGACGGCTTGCTTGCAGTTCGTCAGGATGCCAGCGGCCGCGAGCTTGTCGGCCGCTTCCTTTGCTGTAGGGGGCTTCGCCTTCGAGCAGGCAGCTAGGGAGAGGACGAGCAGGACGAAGGTGAGGGTGCGCATCGAGCCACCCTACACCAGGTCGCGGCGAGAAGAAAATTAGGTCGTGCGGGCGCTTTCGCTCACCGCAACATCTCTGGCCACTGCTCGATTACCTCCGGCAGTGTGGCGATGTCGAGTTGATAGTCCTGGTGCCTCCTGTGCTCGTCGTACGTGAGCGGGTACATCGCGTAGACCTCGATCAATCTGTCCGACGGGACACGAAACTGTGCGTGCTCTCCGAGCTGACGTGAGCGCGCGACGAGCAGGGCGAACACCTTCGGCGAGCCCCGGATGGACTCCGCCGAGTTGACGAACACGTCGCCATCGACCGGCGCTTTGCCCACGGTGACAATCGCACACGAGGCCCTGTGGAACATGTGCGCCGGCCATTTCTCGCTCAGGCTCCAATCCTTGGGGAGCGACATCACGAACTCGACATGCCGTTCCTCTCCCCTGCGCCCTTCCAGGGTGTGAATACTCGCTCCTTTCGTGTGGCGCACCCAATGCGGACGCCCCTTGCACGGTGGGGCGCCATAGACGTGTTTCGGGGAGAACACGCCTCGCAAGTCCTGAAGCACGAGCCGCGCCCTTCCCAGATGCCGCTCGAAGTGAGCAGTGATTGCAGTATCGTTGTTCATGTCTGGGCCTCCAATCTCGACCACGGAAGCGGCCTCGCGTGCCCTTGAAGCTCCGGGAGCTCGGGCAGCTCGGGCTGCGGACCGTGACAGAATTCGCGCCAGCACATCTCGGGATGCCCGAAATGGTAGTTGCAATCGCGATACTCGCGCTCACGCCCGCGAGCCCATTGGAGCGCCGCCACGACCGCAGGCTGGAAGAGGATGTGCTGCCAGGCGACGTCGTCCTCTACCTCTTCGTCAATCACGCGCGCCCTGCCCAGCACGCGCCTCCCGAGGCGGCGATCGGCGAACAGGCCGTGGAACTTCTCGCCGAAATATACATATACCAGCGGGCCGTACCGCGTGCGTACATGCACCTCGACCATGTCCAAGTCATTGAATCGATGGAGCACGAGCCGCGGCTTCGGGGGGACCCAAGCGATCACCTCTGGGAGTTCGTCCACGTCGAGTTGGCCTGTCACGCGCCTCTTGTAATCAAATTCGGTGAGGGCGAACAATGCGTAGATCACGATCGCCGTGCCGGAGGCGGTACGAAACTCCGCGCTCTTTCCCAGCTGGCGCGAGCGCGCGACAAGCAGGGCAAACACGTCCGGAGAAGCCCGCCCAAAGTCACCTGGGTTGAAGAACACGTCGCCCTCGCGGGGGGCCTTGCCTTCGGCATCAATCACGCGTGAGACATTACGGAGCACGCGCACGGGCCACTGCTCGCGCGGATTCCACTCCTTCGAG
>JANMGF010000863.1:0-9464 GCA_031374535.1 Polyangium sp. (in: bacteria) | reverse complement strand
CCGTGGGAGCCGGGTTTTTCCTGGCGGGTGAATACGACAAGGCGGTACCTTATCTCGAGCGTGCTTCCCGCGCGTGCACGGCGCTCGATGATCCCATTCGTTACATCACGACCCTCCACCGCCTCGGCGTGGTGCGGCAGGCCCAGAACGACAACCCCGGAGCCTGCGCGGCCTTCCAGTCCGTGCTCGCGCGCTGGGGCGACGCGAAGCGCTCGGTGACCGCGCGGGACGCGGCTGCCCGGGCCCGAACATTGAAATGTCAGGATTGACGCGCGAGCCCGCCCGAACGAGCTCGGCGGAGGGTCGATGATCAGAGAAAAAGGTTCGCTCGTCGTCGTTGGGACCGGGATCCGTACGGTCGGTCAGCTCACGGGAGATACCATTGCGAGGATCAAGACCTCCGAGAAGGTCTTCTATCTGATCGCCGACATCATCGCCGAGCGCGTCATCAAGCAGCTCCAGCCCAGCGCCGAGTCGCTCGGTCGATTCTATCGTCTCGGCCGCTCTCGCAAGGAGGCGTACGACGCGATGGTCGAGCGGCTGCTCTCCTCCGTTCGGGATGGCCACCGCACGTGCTGCGCGGTGTACGGCCACCCCGGCGTCTTTGCTTTTCCGACGCACGAGGCCATTCGCAGGGCGCGCGCCGAGGGCTACGACGCGATGATGCTCCCGGCCGTCTCCGCCGAGGACTGCCTCTTCGCCGATCTCGGCGTCGACCCCGCGACGCCGGGCTGCCAGAGCCACGAGGCCACGCGGTTCGTCCTCTACAAGAAGCTCGTGGATCCGACGTCCGCGTTGATCCTCTGGCAGGTCGGCATGTTCGGCGACCCGACCTATCAGCCCGACGGCAATCGGACCCGATGGACCCACGTCCTCGTCGAGCACCTGCTCCAGCATTACCCCGCGGAGCACGAGGTGACGCTCTACGAGGCCGCCATTTTCATCAATTGCAGCCCGCGCATCGAGCGCATCCCCCTCGGCAAGCTCGCCTCGGCCACGCTCACGTCTGCGACCACGCTGTACGTCCCCCCGGCCCGGAGCGCCGTGCTCGACGAGGTGACGTGCGCGGAGCTCGGCATCGACCTCCCCGCCCTCGCGCGTTGAAGCGCTGAAGCGCCGCATCGCCCTCGCGTCCTTCCCCGCGAACCCGCGCTTCGCGCTACCCTGGTCTCGTATGCCCCTTTCGCCTGGAGACAGGTTCGATCGGTACGTCGTCGAAGTGTTGCTCGGCGAAGGCGGCATGGGTGAAGTGTATCGCGCGCTCGACACGCGCCTCGGCCGCGCGGTCGCGCTCAAGGTGCTACGCTGCGACCCCCAAGGCGCGAGCGAGACCTGGGGCCGTGAGGTGCGCCGCATGCTGCGCGAGGCCCGGATCGCCGCGGCGCTGAGTGATCCTGGCATCGTCGTCGTGTACGACGTCGGCGAGCACGAGGGCACGCTGTTCATCGCGATGGAGCTCGTGCAGGGAAAGCTCCTGCGCGAGCTCGTCCGCGTCGAAGCGCCGATCGGCGAGCGCGTCGCCCTTCTTTGTGCCGTCGCGCGTGTCCTTTCGGTCGCGCACCGCGCCGGGCTCGTGCACCGCGACATCAAGCCCGAGAACGTGATGATCCGCGAGGACGGCTCCATCAAGGTCCTCGATTTCGGCATCGCTCGGCGGACCGACGAAGAGGCCGCCGCGCAGGATGGGCACGACGACTTCGCCACACGCACGGGAGATGGCTCGTTCGTCGGGACACCCGCGTACATGGCGCCCGAGCAAGTGAAGGGCGAGCACGTCGACGCGCGGGCCGATCAGTTCGCGTGGGGCGTGACCGCGTACGAGCTCCTCATGGGTCGGCTTCCATTTCGATCCGATCGCGGACCCATGAGCCTCATCGCCTCGATCCTGAGCGACGATCCTCCGCCGATGGACGAGGTGCCGCACGCGATCGAGGCTGTCGTCCTGCGCGCGCTCGAAAAGGAGCCTGCCGATCGACATGCCTCGATGGACGACATCGCCGAAACGCTCGCGCCCTTCGCCACGCCGCCCACGACGATCGCGCTCGGCAGCGATGCGCCGAAAAGCGTGGCGCGCCCTCCTCTGCGGGAGACGCGATCGGAAACGAGCGCGACGCGTTCCTCGACGAACCGCTCGGCGTCTCGTCGTGCGGCGACGAACCGCGCCGCGACGGCCTTGCCCTCCACCCCACGTTCGCGTTTTCGCCGTGTCTTTGGCCTCGGCGCTCTCGTCGCTGCGTGCCTCGTGGCCGGCGTTCTCCTCGTGCGAAAAGCCCCCCCGGCGCCGCTCCCCGTGCTCGCTCGGGCCCACCTCACCCCGGCCCCGACGGCCATCACCGCCGTGCCTTTGCCCCCGTTCGCGAACGAGGAGGCGCGCGCGGCTTACCGCGAGGGCCTTCAGGCCTTGCGGGATGGCGCCTGGAGGACGGCGTATGCCGACTTCAATCGGGCGACACGTTTTGATCCAGGGCTCACGGCGGCCCGGCTGCGCATGGCCCTCATCATCTGGGACGCCGACATCACGGCCGCGCGTGAGCACTTCCGCCGCGCCGTCATGGGCCGCTCGACGCTCGACGCGCGGGACCAGGCCCTCCTCGACGCGCACGAGCCCCTCCTCCAGCGCACGCCGAGCGACAGCCAGGAGGCCACCCTGCGCCTCGCGCTCGCCACCGCTCGATTCCGGGGCGACGCCGAGATCATGAACTTCTATGCGATGAACGCGCGGAAGTACTTGCCGCCCGCGAAGTCGCTCGAGCTCATGGATGGGTGCCTCGAGCTCGATCCCCTTTACGGCGATTGCTTGCAGGGGAAGGGTCGTGTGCTCCTCGAGGAGATGGGGCGCGTCGAGGAGGGGCTCGCGGCGCTGGACCGTTGCATCGAGGCCACCCCGGCGGCCTCCGATTGCCTCATGGATCGGGGCCGCGCCCACCTCGCGCTCGGCCGTTGCGCGCTCGCCGAGGAGGGGGCGCGTGGATGGATCGCCAAGAACCCGTATTCCCCGGTCGCCCACATGCAGCTCGCCGAAGCGCTCTTCGCGCGTGGCGCGCCCGAGGCCGCCGTGAAGACCGCCGTCGACAACGCCGCGGCGCAGTTCCGCGCGCAGAACCTCGAAGTCGAGGCCCGGAGGCAGCTCGTCCTCTACGCGATCGCCACGGGAAGACTCGACGAAGCCGAGCGTTCGTTGCGCGACCTCCAGCGCTTCGTCGCCGATGATCCGAGCGCGGCGGTGCACAACTGGCCTGCGGGGGTGCTCGTCCAGGTGCTCAAGGAGATGGGCCGTTTCGCGGACGCTGGCCGCGAGGCCCAGGCGTTCCTTGCGCGCCGTGGGGCATTACTCGCCGACTCGCAGCTCGGAGATTCTACCGTGATTTTCCTGCGAGCCAAGCTCGACGCGGCGCTGATCACCCCCGAGATGTACGAGGTCGAGCGCGCGGCGTGGGCGGCCAAATACCAGCAGAGCGCTACCCATCGGCTGGCCGCCTGGATCTCTGGATACGCTCTCATCGCCCGCAGCGCCGAGGACGCGAAGGTCGCGCTCGCGGCGATCCCGGCCGAGGGCCTCGCGAAGGAGCGGCCCTTCAGCCCGAACGCCGGCCTGGTGCTCGACGCCGGCCTCGGCTGGACGTTGTGGCTCACGGGCAATCCGTCTGCCGCGCTCCCGCATCTCACGGCTGCGGCTTCGTCTTGCGGCGGCCTCGTCGACTCCCTGCGCCACACGAAGACCCTGCATGCCCTTGGCCTCGTCCGCGAGGCGCTCGGGGATCGCGCGGGCGCGTGCGAATCGTTTGGCCGCGTTCTTTCGCGCTGGGGCCGATCGACGACCTCCGTGACGGCGACCGAGGCCCGCGCGCATGCGAAGACGCTCGGGTGTGAGCCCAGGACTGATTGACGCATCCCTGACGAACGAACGAGCGCCTCCTCTCTGGGCGGCGGCCCGCGGACGGGTTACGATGATCCGGTCATGCGCTTTTCGACGGGGGAGTCGTTCGACCGTTACGTCATCGAGTCGCTCTTGGGCGAGGGCGGCATGGGCGAGGTGTACCGCGCCGAGGACACGCGCCTTCGCCGCAAAATAGCGCTCAAGGTGCTGCGCAAGGGCGAAACCGACAGCGAGACGTGGGGCCGCGCCGTCGCGCGTATGCTCCGCGAAGCGCGCGCGGTCGCGGCGCTCTCGCATAACGGCATCGTCGCGGTCTACGACGTCGGCGAGCACGACGGCGCCCCGTTCATCGCGATGGAGCTCGTCACGGGCCGGTCTTTGCGCGAGCTCGTCGGCGGGGACGAACCGATCGGCACGCGCCTGCGTTACCTGCTCGAGATCACGCGTGCCCTCTCGGCCGCGCACCAGGCGGGCCTCGTGCACCGCGACGTCAAACCCGAGAACGTCGTCGTGCGCGCGGATGGCGTCGTGAAGGTCCTCGATTTTGGTATCGCGCGCAGGATCACGCGTAGCAGCGCGGATCCGACGGGTGTCACCGTCGACGGCGCGCTCGCCACGATGACGGCCGAGGGCTCGCTCGTCGGCACCCCCGCGTACATGGCGCCCGAGCAGCTGCGCGGCGAGGAGATCGACGCGCGCGCCGACCAGTTCGCGTGGGGCGTCCTCGCGTACGAATTGCTCTCGGGCAAACTCCCGTTTCGCTCGGACCGGGGCGCGGTCAGCCTCATGGCCTCGATCCTGAGCGACGAGCCGCCTCCGCTCGTCGGCGTCCCCGACGGCGTCTGGCAGGTCCTCGCGCGCGCCCTTTCGAAGGAGCCCGCCGAGCGTTTTTCCTCGATGGACGAGATCGCCCAGCACCTCCTCGCCTTCGTCACCGCCGAGGACACGAGGACGCCCACGAGCCGTCGGAATGTCGTCCTCGTCTCCACCGGCGACAAACGCCCGCCGCCGTCGATCGACGTTCCCCCCGCGAGACCCTCGAAGAGGCCCTGGGTGATTGTGGCCTCGCTCGTGGCTGTCCTCGCGGCCGGCGGCGCCGCGCTCGGCTGGCATCATCGTTCGTCCGAAGGGATTGCCTCGCCGCCCCTCGCCGCCCCGACGGGCCCCGTGCCCACGGCCGTCACCGATTTGCCCATTCCGCCCACGTCGAGCGCCGAGGCCCAGCTCGCGTTTCGTGAGGGGCTCCAGGCGATCCGGGACGCCACGTGGGAAACGGCGATCGCCGCCTTCGATCGCGCGCGCAAGGCCGATCCGGGCATGGTCGCGGCGCACCTCCGTTATGCGATGCTCGCGATTTCGTACGACACCAACGCCTCCCGCGAGGCGTTTCGCAAGGCCATTGGCCTTCGCGCGTCGCTCTCCGAGCGCGACCAGGCGATGCTCGACGCGATGGAGCCCATGATCCAGGGCGAGCCGAGTGATTGCGCGGCCTCCGCGCGCAAATTCGAGGTCATCAGCGCGAAATGGCCCGGCGACGCGGAGCTCGTCTTCTGGCATGCGCGGCAGCTCCACCACGCGAAGGGCGACGTCGATCAGGAGCGGGTCCTCGCGATCGCGAACCGCTGCGTCGAGCTTGACCCTCGTTATGCCGATTGCTGGCAGACGAAGCAGTACGCCCTGAACCCCCTCGGCCGGCACGAGGAGGCGCTCGTCGCGCTCGACAAATGCGTCGAGGTCTCGGCCGGCGCGGTGGATTGCCTCAACGACAAGATCGTGCTCGTCTCCGAGCGCGGTCAATGCGACGTCGCGGCGGAGACGGCGCGGCGGTGGATGGCCAAGGAGCCCTCCTCGCCGAAGCCCCACATGATGCTCGGCGGGGCCCTCTTCGGCGCGGGTGAGCCCGAGGCGGCCGTGCGCGCGGCGCTCGACCAGGCGGAGCGGCGTTATCGGGCGTCGGGTCAGCTCTGGCACGCGGAGGACCTCTCGGCCCGCCGCGCGCTTTCGTTCGGCGAATTCACCACCGCGGCCCGCATCGCCGATTCGATGGCGTCTTTGCCCCCGCCGCTCCCGTACGACGAGATAGGCGTCTGGTACATACGGACCGAGGCGCGCGTGGAGCTCGGCGATTTCGAGGAGGCGGCGCGGATCGCGGACGAGTTCCTCGCGAAGAGCGCCCTTCGCTCGTTTGTCTTCGTGGGCGGTCCCATCCCGGACCCGACGATGTTCATGCATTCCTTGAAGCTACGCGCTGGCAAGATCGCGCTCGCCGAATACCAGGCCGAGCGGGCTTCCTGGCTCGCGAAGCAGGACCTCGTCTCGCCCGTGGGGCGGGCCTACGCCTGGCAGGCGGGGTTTGTCCTGCCTGCCCATACCCCCGAGCTCGCCCGGGAGGCGATCGCCAAGGAGGCCGAGCTCCTGCCGCCTTCGGCCGGCAAAAACAACGAGGTCAACCGGAGGTGGTCGTCCCCGCAGGGCCAGGTCCGCCTCCTCGCGGGCAAGGAGGTCGAAGCGCTCCCTTACCTCGAGCAGGCCGCGTCCGCGTGTCCCATACCGGGGATGGCGTGGTGGCACGTCCTCAGCCAGGCGCGCGTCGGCGTCGCGCGTGAGGCCAAGGGCGACAAACCAGGTGCGTGCAGCGCTTATCGGTCCGTCCTCTCCCGCTTCGGCAATACGAAAGAATCGGTCACCGCGGCGGACGTCGAGAAGCGGGCGAAGGCCCTCGACTGTGAATTCCTGTCTCGCGGGAGCCTCGCGGAGCCGCGGTCGCGCAAGGCCACCTCTGGCTGAAGCGCGCGTCACCGGGGGGACACGGTAGGCACGCGCCAACTTGCAACGTAAGATGTGCCTTCACCGCCGAGTCGCCCCCCCGAGGTCCCGCCCATGACCTTCACCCCCCGAAGAGCCCCCGCCGAGCAAATCTCGGAGCTCGAACGTATCAGCCGCCAGGCGACGCGCCTCCAGCTCGAGCTTGCCAGCGTCTCGAGCCTCCTGCGCGAGCGCGACCGCGAGCCCTCGCACGACGTATCGGACGACATCGACGCCCTCATCGCCTCCCTCTCGACCTTTCGGAGTGCCCTCGACGACCAGAAGCGCGAGGAGGAGGGCGCCATGTCGCGCGAGGCCCAGGTCGCGCTCTTCGAGGTGAGCAAGGCCCTCACCTCGTCGCTCGACCTGAAGACCGTGCTGAACCAGGTCATGGACTCCGTCATCGAGCTGACGAAGGCGGAGCGCGGCTACCTCGTCCTCAGCGACGATTACAGCAGGCTCGACGTCCAGATCGCGCGAAACATCGACCATGACACCATTCGAAGCATGGAGTTCGCTTATTCGAGCTCCGTGGTCGCCGAGGTCCTGAAGAGCGAGCGCAGCGTGCTCACGAGCAATGCGCAGACGGACGAACGTTTCTCGCTCCAGCGCAGCGTCGCCATGTTCCGCTTGACGAGCATCATGGCCGCCCCGCTGCGCATCCGGGGCCGGGTGATCGGCGTCCTTTACGTGGACAATCGCGCGTTCACCGGGCAATTTTCGCAGCAGAAGCTCGATTTGCTCGAAGCCTTCGCGGGGCAGGCCGCGATCGCGATCCACAACGCCAAGCTCTTCGGGCAGACGGACGAGGCGTTGAAGCAACGGATCGACGAGCTCGAGGCGCTCTACAAGGAGCTCGCCGTGGCGCGTGAGCGCGCCGAGAAGGGCCTCGTCGCCGTCGAGCGCGAGATGCAGATCGGCCGCATTCTCCAGACCGAGTTCCTCCCGCGTGAATTGCCCTCCATGCCCGGCTGGCAGATCGCCTCGCGGTTCTTGCCGGCGCGCCAGCTTTCGGGTGATTTCTACGACGTTTATCCGCTCCCTTTTGGCGAGGTCGTCGTCGCCATCGCCGACGTCTGCGACAAGGGCGTCGGCGCCGCGCTTTTCATGTCGCTCGTGCGTGGCCTGCTCCGCGCCTTCGCGCTCCGGGCGGTCAACCGGAGCGAGGTCCTCGCGGCCATCACCCAGACGAACGATTACCTCGCCGATAACCACGGCCGCACGGCCATGTTCACGACCCTCTTTTTCGGCGTCCTCGACCCCGAGACCGGCGGACTTTCCTACGTCAATTGTGGCCACGACGCGCCCATCGTCCTCGGCGCCACGGGGGAGGAGGCGCGCCTCGAAGCCACGGGCCCTGCGCTCGGCGCGATGCGCGACGTCGAGTTCGAGGTCGGCCGAATCGTGCTTCTCCCCGGCGATTCGCTCATTGCTTTCACGGACGGCGTCAGCGACGCCCTCGACGGGGCCGAGAGCCCCTTCACCGAGGAGCGTTTCCTCTCGATCCTGCGTCATGGCGCGTCCTCCGTCACGGCCATGCTCGGCGACGTGGTGCACGCGATTCGTGGGCACGTCGGCAGCAATGCACAATACGACGACATCACCCTGCTCGCGTTGCGCCGCAATCCACCGCGGCGCGACAACCCCACCGGTCAGTTCCATTTCCGCGCCACCGAGCTACCTCCTCCCCCAAACCCCGGCAAGCGCACCCGGCGCTAACTATGGTTTTCATGGAAGTTCGCGCTTTCTGCCCCCTCCCGACTGCGACCTTGTTGTTCCGGCCGCGCGAAGGCCGTCATGCGCTCTCGCTCGTGTGCAAAGCGACGTACCGGCTCGCCCCCGGCACCTCCTTGCTCGCGCCCGAGCAGGAGCCGATCCAGGCCGAGGAGATGCACTGGAATGGCAATCCCGCGCAGAGCCTCGATCGTCCGACGGACCTCGTCCCGTACAAGCCTCGCGTCGACGTGGTGCTCGTCGGCAGCGCCTTCGCGCCCCAGCGCTCGCCCGTGCGATCGCTCGTCGTGCGGCTCGGCGTCGCGGAGCTCGACAAATCGATCGAGGTCTTTTGCCCCCGCACCATGACCAACGACGGCGTCGTGCGCGAAGGAATGAGCTGGCACTCGATGCCCCTGCGATACGAGCGCGCGAGCGGCGGCTCTGACACGTGGAATCCCGTGGGTATTCCCCAGGGCGTCGATGCCGGGTTCGGCACGCGGGTCGTTCCGCAGATCGTGCCGGCCGGGTACTTCGCCCAAGGCTCCTCGCAGCCCATTCCCCCGGCTGGATTCGGCCCCATCGCCGCGACCTGGGCCGTGCGTCGTGAAAAACTCGGCGCTCGCGGGGCGACCTGGGTCGACCGGGATCTCGACAAGGTGACGCTCGGCGACGATTTCGACGCCACGTATTTCCAGGTCGCGCCGCGGGATCAGCAGATCGAGGCCCTCCGGCCGGACGAGCGGATCATCCTGGAGAACGCGCATCCCGAACATCCCCGCCTCGTCACGAACCTGCCCGGCCTCTTGCCCAAAGCCTTCGCCTCCCTCCCGGGCGCCGCGCCCTCGCCGCTCGCGCTTCGGGCCGATACGTTATGGATCGATACCGATCGGGGCATTTGTTGTGTCACCTTCCGCGGCCAGATTCAGCTCGCGTCGCCCACGCAGCCCGGCGTCCTTTACGTCGTGATGCAGGAGCCCGGTCGTGAGGTTTCCTGGGCCGACGTCCAGGCGAAGCTTCGTCCCCTTGCGAATCCAGCGAACGCGGTCTCCGATAGCTGGCTCGGCAT
>JANMGF010000820.1:0-3105 GCA_031374535.1 Polyangium sp. (in: bacteria) | reverse complement strand
CCCGCCGGCCGCGTCCGACGGACTCCACCTTCGGCACCGACAACGAGGTGCGGGTGATCGGCGCAAGCCCCAAACCGCTGCGTGACTTCTACCATGCCTTCCTCCGCGCCCCTTGGTGGGCCGCCCTCTCGGCGATCGTCGTCGCCTACCTCGGCCTCAACGCCCTCTTCGCTGTCGCCTATCTCGCCGCCGGCGGCGTCGAGAATGCGCGCCCTGGCTCCTTCGCGGATGCCCTCTCCTTCAGCGTACAAACGATGGGCACCATCGGTTATGGCGCGATGTACCCCAAGAGCCCCGCCGCGCACATGCTCGTCCTCGTCGAATCCGTGGCGGGCCTGCTCGTCACCGCCCTCGCCACGGGGCTCGTCTTCGCCAAGTTCTCGCGGGCCACGGGCCGCCTCGTGTTCTCCAGCGCCGTCACCATCTCGCCGATGGATGGCGTCCCCACCCTCGCGTTCCGTATTGGCAACGAGCGCTCGAGCCGTATTCTCGAGGCCGTCGTGCGCGTCGCGCTCGTCAGGACCGAGGTGACCCGGGAGGGCGTGACGTTTTACAGGATGTACGACCTCACCCTCACGCGCGAACGTTCCCCCGTGCTCGCGCGATCCTGGACGGCCATGCACGTGATCACCCCGTCGAGCCCGCTGTACGGCGAGACGCCCGCGTCGGCCGTGCTGAAGGAGATCGAGCTCATCGTGACCGTCGTCGGCGTCGACGACATCTCACTTCAGCCGGTACACGCCCGGTATCAATACGTCGACGCCGATATCGCCTGGGGCGCGAGGCACGCGGACGTTCTTTCCCTCGATTCCAGCGGCGGGCTCGTCCTCGACGTGCGGAATTTCGACGTCCTCGTCCCGACAGAACCCACCGAAGCGTTTCCTTACCGATATACGGCGGGAGAGCTCGAGAGCCCGCCGGTCCCGGCGTGAAGCCGGGTCAAGGCCCCGACGAATCCTTCAGCAATCCATGGAGGAGATCCCGCACGATCGAGACGAACTCGTCCGCGCTCGTGCGTGATTTCGTCAGGTGATGCGTGATCCCGAGCCGCAATGCCGCGCGCTCCTCCGCCGATACATCGCGCCCCGTGTACACGACGAGCGGCGTATCACTCGCCTGCTCCCGCAAGGCCGCGACCACCTCGAACCCGTCCCGGTGGGGCAAACCAATATCGAGAATGATGAGGTCGGGCTGCGCCGCGCGCGTGAGCCGGATCGCCTCCTCCCCGCTCGACGCCTGCACGACCTCCACCCCGAGCGATTGAAGCTGCCGCGTGAGCAAGGCGCGAAAATCCGCGTCGTCCTCCACGACCAGCACACGCGCCCGCGTCTTGCTGCGCGCGGCCCATCGCAAGGTCGCCGCCAGCCTTGACATCGGGAACGGTTTTTCCAGCCAGTCGACGAGCATCGGCCGCGTGTACGCGTGCTCCTCCACCTTGTCCCCCGACATCACCACCACGGGCACGCCTTGCGTCGACGTCTCCGCGCGCAGCCGTTCGAGGAGCACGAGGCCGTTTCCATCGGGCAAATGTACGTCGAGGAGCACGGCCCCGAGCCCGGGCGTGTGGATGAGCCCCTCCGCCTCCTCGAGCGTATGGGCGATGATCACCTGGTACCCCTCGGCCGCGAGCCGTGCACGCAGCACCTTGCCGAGGGAGGGGTCGTTCTCGACGATCAACACGAGAGGACGATCCGAACGCACGGCCGGACGCGACGACGTCTCGCCGCGGAGCTCGAACCAGAACGTGCTGCCCTGCCCGACGGTCGAGTCGACGCCGATGACGCCGCCATGTTGCTCGACGATCGCCTTGCTGATCGCGAGCCCGAGCCCCGTGCCCCCGGGCCTCCGACCATCGCCGCTGTCGAGCTGCTCGAACCTCCCGAAGAGCCGCGCCCGCGCGTCGTCGGCGATGCCAGGGCCCCGATCGTGGACCGAGAAACGCAGCCTTTCGAACGCCGAGGCCTCCACGCGAAGCTCGACACGTTCGCCCGCCGGGGAGAACTTCACCGCGTTCGAGACGAGGTTCGTGAGCACCTGCGCGAGCCTGTCCGCGTCGGCGACGATCTCGGGCCGATGCCGCACGTCGGCCGTGAGCGTGACGCCCGCCTCGTCGGCGTAGGGGCGCATCGCGTCGAGCGTGGTCGCGACGAGTCGCTCGACGTCGACGGTCGCGAGCCGGAGCTCGAGCTTGCCCGAGTCGAGCTTCTCCAGATCGAGGATGTCGTTGATGAGGCGGATCAGCCGATCGGTGCTCGATCGAGCGATGAGCACCATCTCCATGAGCTCCTCGGGGAGCTTGGCGATCACGTTGCCTTCGAGCAGCCCGAGCGCGCCGCGGATGGATGTGAGCGGCGTGCGCAGCTCGTGCGAGACGGTCGAGACGAACTCGTTTTTCATCTGCTCGACGGCCTTGCGCGCGCTGATGTCCTCCACCGCGATGCCGAGGTTTTCCCCCGGCAGCGGGATCAGCGAGACCTGGAGCTTTAGCTCCTTTCCTCCGAACCGCCGCGCCGTCTCGTAGATGCACGGCGCGGCCGTCTCGAGGACCTGCTCGATGCGTGTGATGCTCTCGGGCGCCGTGAAGTCGGGGAGGATCTCGCTCATGCTTTTGCCGACGACGCCATCGAGCAGAGCGGGCGATGAACGACGCATCGCGCGGTTCAAGAAGCGCAACCTGTAGGCGCCGCGCGACTCGCGGTGCCAGACGGAGATCATGCTGGTGGAGTTCTGGACGACGTCCTCGAAGACCTCGCGCGCAGCCCGCGCCTCCTCGGCCTCCCGCGCGCGCTGCCGGAGGCGCGCGTTCGCGCGTCGAAGCTCGAGTTGCCCCGAGACCTGACGCGCGAGCGTACGGAGGGCCTTGCGTTGGTCGGGCGCGAGATCGCGCGGCTTGCGGTCGAGGACGCAGAGCGTACCGACGTTGTGGCCTTCTCGCGTCGTGAGGGGTACGCCCGCGTAGAAGCGGACGAACGGGTCGGCGACGACGAAGGGGCTGTCCGAGAACCGCGGGTCCTCCTGCAAGTCCGGCACGATGAACAGATCCTCGCCGTGGATCGTATGCGGGCAGTACGCGATGTCGCGCGGGACCTCCGTGACATCGAGCCC
>JANMGF010000802.1:0-2681 GCA_031374535.1 Polyangium sp. (in: bacteria) | reverse complement strand
CGGCGACGAGCGCCGCGCGAGCCTCGTCGTGGCGCCCTGCGGCCTCGAGGCTCTCGACGTGGACGAGCCGGAGGAAAAAGCCACGAAAGAAGTGGTCTTCCACCTTCATGGTCGCCTGGCGCAAAAGGCCCGCTTCCGCGGCCGCGAGCGCCTCGTCCGGCTTTCCCTGTTGCAGCTTCAGGGCCCCCTTCGTCGCGAGCACGCCCGACACGTCGGCGGGACACGTTTTGCTCAGCAAAACGACGGCGCTCTCCACCTCCCTCTCGGCTCGTTCGAGCTCGCCCGCGCGCCGCAGCACCTCCGCAAGGACCCAGGAGCCGCGGCCCTCGTCGATCAAGACGGCGCGGGCGCGGCCCAGGTTGGAGGCGAGATGGTCCGCGTGCGAGCGCGCCTCGGCGAGCGCGCCGCGCTCCGCGAGCAGCCAGGCCATGATGAAGGGCCGGAATGCCGAGATAGGCCCAAATTCGGTGTCCGAGAGTGGTACCCCCTTCAGCATCCGCTCGGCCTCGTCCCAGGCGCCGAGGCAAAACATGGACTTGGCAATGGCCAGGGTGGCGATGGTCTCGAGGCGCCGGTGGCCGCATTGCCGGGCGAGATCCCGGCCCTCGTGCGCGTGCTCCAGCATGGCAACCGGATCGCCCTGTTGCCCCGCTCGCGCCGCCGTGGTGATCTCGCGCGTCGCGCTCGCAGCCAAATCCCCAGTCGCGGCCTGCGTGCGCGTCATGAGCTCGGTGTGCAGCACATCCGCATCCGCAGAGCGCCCCCGCATGTCGAGAATGTAGGCGCCGAACGAGAGCGCGACCGCCATCGGGTGGAGCGCGGCGGGCGCGACGTCCGCCTGCCGTAGCTCGCCCACGAGCCCGGAGATCTCCTCGAATTTGCCCTCGATGGCTGCGCCGAAGAGCCGGGCCGCGAGGCCCTGGACCCAGGGCGTGCTCCCACGCGGCGCGATGCGCGTCAGCTCCTCGGCCTCGTCCCGCAACGAGACGGCCAGGTTCGGCTGCCACATGGCCGCCTCGCACAGCGCGCCGAGCAGCCTCGTGCGCTGTTCGCTCGAGAGCGGCAAAACGAGCCCGCGGCGCGCGAGCGTGGCCGACGCCGGCGCATCGGCGCCCCAGCTCGCCTGCTGCGCCGCGCGCAGGTAATGCCGCGCCGCCCCGGGACCATCGCCGCCTTTCTCGAAATGCTCCGCGAGCGCCCGCGCGTCCCCCTCGCCCCGCCCCTCGAGCCACTCGCCCGCGAGCCGGTGGCCGAGGGTCCGGTCCGCCTCGGTCAACATCGCATACGCCCCCTCGCGCAGGAGCCCATGCCGGAACGCGAGCTCCTCCTCGCCTGGGAAGCGGCTCTCGCTGCGCCGCACCAGGATCTCCCGCTCCACGAGCGCCGCGAGCCCCGCCATGACCGCGCTCCGCTGCGCCTCGCCGCCCAGAAGCGTCGCGACGCTCCCGACCCAGAAGACCTCGCCAAACACGCTCGCCGCCCGGAGGAGCCGCCGCGCCCCCTCGTCGAGCGTACCGAGCCGCGACTCGACCATGGCGACGACCGTCTCGGGCATCTCCGCGCCTTTGCCCTCCGCCGTCCAGCGAATGAGCTCCTCCAGGTAAAACGCGTTCCCCTCCGACAAACGTACGATCCGCGCGACCACCTCGGCGTCCGCGCGCTCGCCCAGCGCGTGCCTCGCCAGCCGCTCGCCCGCACGCCGGCTCAACTCCACGAGCCGCAGCGCGTGCAAACGGCGCTCCTCCCAGAGCTTTGGGAAGACCTCCCGCACCTCGGGCCGCGCAAGGGCCAGGACAAACAGCGGGCGCTCGGCCAGGGTACGCAGCGCCGCGTCGAGGAGCTGGACCGTGGTCCTGTCTCCCCAGTGCAGATCCTCCAGGAGCACGAGCACCGGCACCTTTTCGCAAGCCGCGCCCACGAATTCGAGGAAAGACGCGCGGACCTGGTCCGCCATGAGCTGCGCATCGAGCCGGGCGGATCGCAAGGGCAGGCTTTCCGCGTCCGGGAAGGGCGCGCCCACGATTTCACCCAGAAACTCCGCGACCCGCTGCTGTTCGCCCGGGGCCACCCACGCGGCCACCTGCGCCGAGAGTTTCTCGCGCCGGACCGAGAGCGGCTCGCCTTCGCGGATCGCGCACGCGTTGCGCAAAAGCTGCCCGAGCATGCCCAGGGGCGAACCGGCCCGCGGAGCGTCCCCGCGCGCCGCCCAGATCGACATCACCGCGCCGTGTGCCTTGACTTCCTGCAAGAACTCCTGCGCCAGTCGCGATTTGCCCACGCCCGGCGGGGCGACGACGAGGACCGCCTGCGCGGTGCCTTCCTCTGCGCTTTCGGTGAACAGCGCCCGCAACGTGCCGAGCTCGCGCTCGCGGCCCACGCACGGCGTCGCTTTGCCCAGGAGGAGCCGCGTGCTCTCGGCGAGCGGCCGCTCGCCATGCAGCGTGAAAAATGACTCGTCCTCACGCACGTCGAACCGCGCGTCGAGGAGCCCGGCGACCACCTCGTCGATCATCAGCGCGCCCACGAGCTCCGCGTCCCGCGCCGCGGTATCCGCCAGTCGTGCTGCCCGGTCGATGGCCCGCCCCATCGACCTCGCCGTCCGCTCGCTCCGGCCCATGGCCAGCGCCACGCGCCTCCGGTCCGCGGGGGGGCGGAGGGAAAGCGCGCAACGCGCCGCCAGC
>JANMGF010000789.1:0-1612 GCA_031374535.1 Polyangium sp. (in: bacteria) | reverse complement strand
CCGAGGTCGAGCCCGTCCCGGCCGAGGCCTATGCCCGTTTCCTCGTCGAATGGCACGGCCTCACGCGCCCGCGCCGCGGCCAGGAAGCATTGCTTTACGCCGTCGAGCTCCTGCAAGGCGCGCCGCTCGTCGCCTCCGCGCTCGAGGCCGAGATCCTCCCCGCGCGTGTGCAAGGGTATCGCCCCGGCGATCTCGACGCGCTTTGCGCCGCCGGCGAGGTCGTCTGGCGTGGCGTCGAGGCAGTCGGGGATTCCACGGGCCGCATCGCGATTTATTTGTCGCAGGCCTACCCTTATCTCGCCCCGCCGCCCGGCAAGGCCGAGGGCGCGCTGGCCGAGCGGGTACGCGAGACGCTCGCCCGCAGGGGCGCCGTCTTTTTTGGGGATCTCCTGCGCGAGACGGGCGCCTTCGGGCACGACGTGCTCGCCGCCTTGTGGGATCTCGTATGGGCCGGCGAGGTCACGAATGACACGCTCGCCCCTTTACGTTCGCTCGGCCGCGAGGAGAAACGCGGCGGTCGGCGGCACGCGAGCCGCGGGAGTCTTTTTGGCGCCCGCCGCGCAGGGCCCCCCGGGAGCGAGGGCCGCTGGTCGCTTTTGCCTTCCCCTATAGCGAAAGGTCCCAGCGAAACCGAGCGCCGCGCCGCGCTCGCGCGGATCCTGCTCGATCGTCACGGCGTTCTCACGCGGGAGGCCGCGCATGCCGAGGGCCTCGTGGGTGGTTTTTCTGCCGTATACGATGTCCTTCGCGCGATGGAAGAGGCCGGACGGGTTCGTCGTGGTTATTTCGTCGCCGGCCTCGGCGCCGCGCAATTCGCGCTCCCGGGCGCCGACGACAGGCTCCGCTCCTTCCGCGAGCCCTCGGCCCAACCTGAGGCGCGCACATTGATCCTTTCGGCCGCCGATCCGGCGAGCCCCTTTGGCGCGTCCGTGCGCTGGCCAGGCGATGATTCCGAGCCGGAGAGCAATCACCGCGGCGCCTCGCGACCCAAACGCGCAGCCGGCGCGCGCGTGATCCTGCACGACGGCCGATTGCTCGCCTGGATGGGAAAAAGCGAGCGGGGCCTCTTGACCTTCCTCCCGCGCGACGAACCCGAGCGCAGCGCCGAAAAACGCGCCCTCGCCCGCGCGCTCGCCGACCTCGTCGACGAAGGCCGCTCGCGTATCGTCCTCGTCGCCACGGTCGACGGCGAGCCCACGGCCCGCTCCCTCCTCGCCGACGTCTTGAAGGACGTGGGGTTCGTCGCGACGAGCCAGGGCTTTTTGAAGCGTCAGGCCGCCGCTGCGGCGCCCGCCTCGCGGCCCTTTGGCGCGCCGGGAGGCTGGGGGCGGCCCTGGTCCGGCCAGCGCGCCGCAGAGGCGCCCGCCCCCGCGCCCGGGGATGGCGAAGGCGCGCCGCCCGACGACGCCGCCGATCTCCTCGACCTCGACGACGATCTCGACGGATAACCCATTCTCGGCCTACGCTCTCTGCTAGTACATCATCCCGGAAGTTCGTAGTGGTTCACGCGATCGGCATGAGCATCCAGCCGAAGGAACCGTGGAGGAGGTCGAGCAAGGGCTCCTGCTCACGGTCCTGGTAGGGCGTTGGTTCCCAGCGGGAGCGGTATGGC
>JANMGF010000398.1:0-4173 GCA_031374535.1 Polyangium sp. (in: bacteria) | reverse complement strand
CCTGTCTCCAAGGTCCGCATGCCCAAACTCCTCCGCCGCCCACGCATCCGCCGACGTACCAGCCTCTGCATCCAACATCTCACCCTGTAAATGTCGTCAGAGGCAGAAATCTACCGATCGGAGATGGAACCAATGCTCAGGGCCGTGCCTGGTCCGGGTGTAGGGGCGGATAGCCCCTGCTGGGGCCTGGGGCAAAGCCCCAGCGAGGCGTCCCCGACACCCCCTAGAATCGAGCGAAACGCCGCAGCCGGAAGTAGACCGGCATCGGGCTGTCGTCCGTTTTGAGTTTCTCTGGCCCTTCCATCAAGGGCACGTACATCACGCGCCGCTGGCTCGCGTCGCCCGCCGCGCTCGCCTCGGCGACCCGGTGCCAGATGCGGCCGTCGTGGATCGTGAGATCCCCCGCCTCGGCCACGAGCGCATATTCGGCCGGATCCGCGTCCGTATCCATGAAATGCGCCTTGCGCGTCAGCATGGGCCAGAGACCTTGCTTGTGCGAGAACGGAATGAGCCGTACGCCCCCCTTCGAGATGGGCGAATCGTCGAGGTAAAACCCGACGTTGAGGTAACGACGCGGCATCTCCAGATAAAAAAGATCCCGCAAGCTGTCGGTGTGCCAGCCGAGGCGCTTGTAACTCGAGCCCTCTTCGCGGCGGTAATGGTTGATGACGAGCCCGTCGCGCTCGCGTTCGCCAATGCGGTAGCCCGGCCCGGCGATCTCGAGGATCGCCCGGAAACGCGGATCCTGGAGGAAGGCGTGCAGGCGCTCGCCGAAGAGCGACGAGAAACACATGCGTTGCACGAAACCCCGGCCGTCCGGGCGCTTGCCGACGATGAGCGGCACGCCGTTGATCACCGTCCGCCCCTCGGCCACGAGGCGCGCGTCGATGGCCTCGACCTCTTCCACGAGCTTCGCCACCTCAGCGCGCGGCAAGAACTGCTTGAACCGGATGAACCCGAACGTGTCGAGGAACTCCACCTGCTCCGGCGTCATCCGTTCGCCAAGCTCGAAGCGCGGCATGTCGATGCAGCGGTTCATGGGCGGTAGCGCCGCCGCGATCGTCGGGTTCGCCGTCGCCTGGGGAGCATCGAAGTGCGTCGTCATGATCTCTCGGCTCTTTACCAAATTTTCCGCGTCACGGCCGCCCACACTCACGGAGGCGGCGGGTCCGGGATGTTCGGCGGCGCCTCGTCCGCGGAGACGATCCGTCCGACGATGTTCCCTTCGCCCTTGCCGCTCGCCGTCGTGCCGATCAGCACTTGATCGGCCGAGAGCGTGCCGGTCCCGCGGAGCACGCCGCTCGCGTCGGGCGCGAACTCGGCCGTCAGCGTCACGTTGCGCAGCGTGACCGGAGGGATCTGCACGACGACGTCCGTGGGCGCCGTCGCGAACACCACCTTGCCGCCGGGCTGGTCCACGACGCAGCCGTCGAGGGTGAAGGAGTATCCGGTCGGCGGGACGTCGTTCGGCACGTAATCCGGGTGCTCGTCCGCATCGCCCGCGCGCTCGGAGGCCGCGACGCACGCGGGCTCGGGCAGGAGGCGGCAAACCTCGCTGCTCTTGCACGACATCGGGCAAACCTGGGTCTTGTCCCGATCGGCGTTCGTGGCTTGTCCACGCACGCGGCCGGTCACCGGGTCGACGTAGAAGGCAGCCCAGAGCTGGACCTGGGTCTGGAGCGGCTTCTCGATGTCCGCGAGCAGGAAGTATTTGCCCGTCGGAAAGATCGTGGACGGCTTGTCGCACGCGAGCACGAACGAGTAACCGAAGAGCAAGCGCTTGCGGGTCGTCGTGACGTTGCCCGCGAGATCCGCGAGGCCCTCCTCGATGACGAGCGCGAGCTTCGGTCCCACGGGGAACGGCGCAGAAGGCGTGATCACCAGCGTCGCGCCGCCATCGACGAGCTCGGCCGCGCCGCCCAGGGTGAGGTCGGGCGTGAAGGAGAAAAACTCCTCGGGCTCGCTCATGGGATCGGCGTCCTCGTCGAAGAGGTTGCCCTCCACGTCGGTCTCGAGCCGGACGACCTTCATCTTGAGCGTCTTCGGATCGACCGGCTCGGAGAACGCAAGGACGAGGGGCGCCGTCGCGTTCTCGAGCAAGCCATCCTCGGCGCCGACGATGCGCGGCCGCGGAGGACCATCGTAGAGCTCGCAGCCCATGGCGAGCGTGGACGAGAGCGAGAGCAACAGGAGCGAGAGGGGAAGAGGTCGCATACGCGTGGCTCCGCTGAAGAACTAGAAGAAGAAGGTGGTGCGGCCCTGGAGGAGCACGCTGCGGGCCGCGTAGCCGTCCTCGTCGCGCAGCGCGTCGCCGGGGAAAAGCACCGCGGCCTCGAAGTCGAAGAGGAAGTGATCGAGGTAGCGGTAGGAGACACGCGCGTCGATCTCGGTGCCCCAGTAGTTCCCGGGCTTGCCGCCGACGAAGTTCACGAGGTCGTCCTCGATCGTGAGGCCGTCGCGGGCGAGGAGCGAGTTGACGGGATCGACGGCGGGGTCGGCGGTGAAGGCGAACAGAACGCCGCCACGCAAGGTGAGGCCCTTCAGCGGGCGGAGATCGAACTGGGGGAACAACGCGAGCGAGTTGGTGAAGGCGCCGTGGTTGTTCACGGAGTCCGAGGGGAAACTCGGCGCGCCGAGGCGACGCAAGAGCTCGGTGCCCGCGGCGGCGATACGCGCGGTCTGGAAGGCGAGGACGTGCTCGTAGAGGAGCAGGCCCACGTTCGCGTCCTCGGCGAACACGAACTGCGTGAGCGGCGTGCGGTTGTTCGGATCCGCGTCTCCCGAGGCGTAATCGAGCTCGAGGTAGGCGGTGAACAGAGGTTTGTCGTAGCGGACGACGGCGCGCGCGCCGCCCTGGAGGATGTCCTGATCGATGACGGGGTCGTTCGTGATGTAGCTGTTGGCCAGGGCGATCTCGCGCGTCGAGCCGACGTTCATCGCGCCCTCGACCGTGACGTAGAAGTTGCCGAAGCGCGACATCCCTTTGAGGCCAAAGCTGTTGATGCGCGAGCCGTTCGCGTCGTCCCAGCGGTGCACGTAGTAGCCGCCGAGGAAGAGATCGCGGCCGAAGCCGTAGTTCGGCGCGAGCAATCGCACGGCGACGTCGACCTGCTGCACGTCGTCGGCGAAGAGGTGCACGTTGTCGGTGACCCAGCGATCGTAGGCGAGGGCCAGGATCAAGCCGCGGTTCTCGGAGGTGTCGCGCTCCTCCTTGGGCTTGAACGCCTCGAGGGGCTTGGTCGCGAAGAGGATACGATCGACGAGGTTGCCCTGGCGGCTGAAGCCGAAGCGGTTCGGCCGGCCGTCGCCGTCGGCGGCCTGAATGCCGGTGCCATTGTTGGCGGCCTGGCGGCCCACGCGGAGCAGGCCGATCGGGAGCACGACGTCGCCGTACGCCTTGCGGAAGCGGATCTGATCCTGCGCGCAAAGCGTGTAGCCGTAGTCGTCGGCGTTGAGCGGGTCGGGGCCACGCAGGCCCACGCAGGGGGCGGTGTTGTTGGGGCTCCGCGCGTTGATGTTGGTCCCGAAGTTCGGCTTCGGTCCCGAGGACAAGGTGCCGTTGTCACCCCAGAGCACGCCGTCGAGCATGTCGGCCGAGGCGTAGAGGCGCACTTTGTCGAGGTAATCGACGCCGATGTCGAGGCGCAGGCGGTGCTCGATCCAGCTCACGCGCCGGCTCGTCTCGCTGTTCGGCGCGACGGGGTTCACGTAGAGCAGGTTCGAGCGGTACTCGGCGCCGGCGCGGAAGCCGAAGTTGTCGAGCGCATAACGCGAGCCAGGGCCGAGCGGATCCGGATCGGACCACGCCTCCGTCTGCGCGTACGCGTCGCTCGCCCCGAGCACGAGCGAAAGAGCGAGGGTCAAGGGGACCGAGGCGAAAATGGAGGCAGTTCGCATGGGGGGTCCCGTCGTTCAAAAGGGAAAAGCGATCGGGTGGAGCCGCACGGTAGCCGGAGTCGGACCGGGACTGCAACGGCTGCCGCGTACGTCAAGGGCAGCGCATCGAGCCTTCGAGCTTGCCCGTCCTCGCGCGGTACACGAGGCCCGACTCGATCGTGACGCGGCGCTTTCCGTCGAGGCAATGAACGGCGAAATCGGCCGTCGCGTCGCCCGTCTCCGGATCGAAATCCAGCGAGGTTTGCGCGCCCGCGAGGTCGATGTTCTTGCCGGCGC
>JANMGF010000739.1:0-3188 GCA_031374535.1 Polyangium sp. (in: bacteria) | reverse complement strand
CATCCGTCAGCGCTGGCGGGTGGGTCACGGGACGGCGCGAGAAACGGCGCAAGGGCGTGCGGTCAGCCCTCGGGGGGCGCGGAGGTGTCGTCGTCTTCGTCGTTCTCGTCGGCGACGGCGGTCCCCTTCCTGTTGAGCTCTGGATACAGGCTGTCGATGAAGGCCTGCGAGAAGTACGAGCGGAGCCGGCCATCCATTTGATCGAGCTCCTCACGCAGTTCGAAAATGTTTTTTTGCATGGACGACCGGAGGGGCTGCCGCTGGTCCTCGATCACGTCGGCCTGCTTGTTGAAGCTCCGCAAGAGCTCCGCCGCCTGGTCGAGCGTATCGGCGAGCGGGCCCGTGCCCGGGATCTTGGCGGGCAAGGAGCGAATCGCGCCGGCTGCGCGCTCGGCGAAGTCCACGGTTTTTTCGTGGCCGGCGCGCAGGACGCGCGAGAGCGTCGTTTTCGAGAGAATGGTGGCGTAGCCGCCGGGGAGGATGGAATCGATTTCCCGGCGGTGCGGGCGCAAGGCGCCCTCGGCGGCGCGCTGGGCCTCGTCGCAGAGGTAATTGGCGACGCGCTGGCGGGCGCGGAGGTCGACATGGGCGTGCTCGACGAACGAGCGATAAAGACCGACGCTCTCGCCGAGAGCCTGAACACGAGGCGCGAGCCGGCCGATTTCCTCCGCGAGGGCCTTCTTCTGGTCCTCCGAGAGGCGCTCGTTGACGGCGTGTTGCGCGTGGAGGGTCGCCAGGATCTCACGGCACCAGCGGTTGTGGCGGGCGCCCGAGGAGGAACGGGAGAGTTTTTCCATGGGGTGGGAGGCTACGAAAGATGGGGGCGAGTGGGCAAGGGGGAAATGCGGCGTTCAGACGCCGAGGCGCTGCTTCAGCTCGGCGCGCGCCGTCGCGAGGGAGGGGACGTGGGTGCCCTCGTCGGGGGCGGGGCGCATCCAGGCATCGACGGCGAGCTTGGGCGTGTACTTCCCCCTCTCGATCTTGTGATGAACGTCGAGGCCTGCAGCATCGCGACCGTTGTAGCGCGTGTGCTCGTTCAGGGGACGATGACCGCAAAGCCATGCGATCCAGGTCTCGACGTGCCAGGTAGGGACGAGGATGGCGACGGGATCAGAGGGGCCGATAGGCTCCAGTTTCGCGTCCCTGAGCTTCCTCGCAAGATCCTCGCGCCGTTGAACGATTCCCCGATTGTCGCCATCGATGACCACGATGAAGCCGACCCTCTCGTCGCGATGACGGGCAGCCCTCCACCGTCTCACGGCATCTTCGTAGTGATCGAGCACGTAAGCTACCGCGGATCCACGCGATGCGGGTGAGGACTCGATCTTGAGTTCGCGTCGTCCGATGCTGAACCGCTCTGCGAGGCGCTCGACAAAATCGACGGTCAGTGGATCCTCGCACAGGACGTGGAGCCTACGGCGCTGGCTCTTCTTCACCCTCGTCTCCCTCTTCGTCCTCGTAGGCCCACGGTTGGGATAGCCATTCAGAAACCCGCATGCCCCCCGTCGTCTCCAGCGTCACTTCTTCGGTAATTGCCGGTCCACCCTGGGGTCGCCGAAACCGGATGGTATGCGCGGAGGCGACGTAATCGATGACCTCGGGGTGATGCGAGATCACGAGGGCCTGCCCTCGGTGGTCCTCGATCGCTTGCTTCATCGCGGAGAGCCAAGGCTGCATCTCGTGCGGGGCCAGGCCCGTCTCCGGCTCGTCGATGAAGGCGATGGCCGGCCGATCGAGCGCACCGTACAGAAAACCATACAGCAAGAGCAACGTGCGTTGACCATCCGAGAGCTCCCCAGCGGAGAGCTTGTACTCGGCGCCTTGCAGGCGGAATTTCAGCATCAGCTCTCGGACCTCGCTGCTCATGCGCTCGAATGCAATATCCGCGAGCCCGGGCATCGCAGGCTTCAAGGCAGTGACGAGCTGGTCGAGGAGCGTTCTTCGCTCCAGATGCAAGCCGCGGAACCACGACGCGAAGTTCTTTCCATCCCTGTCGAGTCGGTGCGCATCGGTGGACGTCGTGGGTTCGAGCCGTCGCGGGGCAGGAGCGAGGAGCCACATGTTGGCGATGGCTTCACGGAAAGCAATCGTACGTCGATTGTCGGGGCGCGGCTCCATGTCCGACAGGAACGAGCGCTTGCGATTGAAGTGAAAGCGCGTCCGAGGTTCTTCGCGTGCATCGTCCCCGTGGAGGCGAACTTCCCCGTCGATGCACTCGTAAAGCGCCTTCCCCCCGACGCCGAGATGCTCCCGACGAGTCAACGCAAACCTACGCTCGGCGTCCTGAACGATCTCGATCTCGTACTGGTAGGTGTCCTCACCGACCTCGACGCTGGCGCCGAACCGCTGCACGGGATCGTCCTTCCGCCAGCGCGTGAGCGTGCTCGTGGGAAACGCGCTCGTGACATCGGCGCCCCAGACGATCACGTCCTGAAGCCCGGCGAGGACCTCCCAGAGGCTCGTCTTGCCGGATCCATTGCTCCCGACGAGCAAGCTCATCCGGGGGAGGTCCAGCTCGAAATCCACGAAGCAGTTGTAGTTGTGGATGCTGACGTGCTTCAACATGGCCGGCCGACCCCCCCTCTTCGCTCTACCCCACCAATAACGCGCTCGCCATGTTCCGATTCGACGCGATCGCCTGCCCGTCCCGCGACGCCACGAGCAATCCCACGTCCACGATCTCCGGGAACTTCGCAATGCCCCGCTGCGCCGCCCGCGACGCCGGGATTCCCTCCTCGAGCCAGTCGTAGACCGTCTTCGAGAGGAATCGCCGCACGATCTCCTCGCCCACGCCCGTCGCGGCCACGGCGCCCGCCGGGCCCGCATAGACGCCGCAGCCCATGAGCGGCGAGTCGCCCACGCGGCCCTTCAGCATGTACACCGTCCCGCCCGTCGACGCGGTGGCCGCGAATCGGCCCTGGCCGTCCCGCACGACCGCGCCCACGGTGTCCTTGAACGGCGCCTCGCCGCCAAAGTTCCAGAGCGATTTCCAGTCGATCGAGAGCCACGGCGCCGCGTCCGACGCGTAATCGCCGTCGCCTTTGCCCGCGAGCTCGGCCATCGCACGTCGATGCTTGTCGCGCGCCCGGTCCGTCGTGGGATCGTACTCGGGAAAACCGTGCGCGCGGGAAAACTTCGTCGCGCCCTCCCCGACGAGGAGCAAATGGGGCGTCTCCATCACCTTCGAC
>JANMGF010000708.1:0-9454 GCA_031374535.1 Polyangium sp. (in: bacteria) | reverse complement strand
GCTGGATTTCGGCATCGCGCTCCTCGCCGGCGGCCACCTGACATCCGCTGGCGTGGTCGTCGGGACCGTCGGATACATGGCGCCCGAGCAGCTCGACTACAACGGCTCGAACGTGGGCGCGCCCGCGGACGTGTTTTGCCTCGGCGCCGTGCTCTTCGAGTGCCTCACGGGTCGCAGGGCTTTCGACGGCCCCCAGGCCGCCGTCATCGCGAAAATTCTGATCGCCGAGGTTCCACGCGTCGCAGAGCTCCGCCGCGAGGTGCCGATCGCGCTCTCGGAGCTCGTGGCCCGCATGCTCGCCAAGGATCCAGCCCAGAGGCCGCCGAACGGCGCCGCCGTCGCCAAAGAGATCGAGGGCATCGCCCAGAAGAGCTCGACGAGGCCGCCCCAGGCAGACCGACGCAGCAATCCCGTCATCACGACCTTCCCTCCCGCCCCACCGCACGAGCCACGCAAGCTCACGCCGATCCCCCCGCCGCCCGCCGTCCCTGCGAGCGAACGGATGACATCGCAGGAAAAGCAGCTCCTCTTCGTGGTCGCGGCGAAGCCGAATCCCGACGCGGAGGAGGCGAGCGCAGACCGGCCCGCGCCGACGCTCGCGCGCGGGATGCGCCCCGAGGTCGCCGCCGCGATCCGGGCGGAGCTCGATCCGAAGAAAAATGAACGACTGCACGAGCTGCCGGGCGTCGCGCTCCTCATCACGGTGCAGGGTCGGAACCCCAACGAGATCGCAGGCCGCGCGGCCCAGCTCGCCCTCGAGATCCGAAGGCTCGCAAAGGACGCCCGCATGGCGATCGTCGCGGCGTACGCCGAGGCGAACGACAAAACGCCCGTCGGCACGATGCTCGACAGCGTCTTCCGCCTCGTCGATCTGCCCAGCGTCGACGTGGCGGCCGGCACGGGGCAAAGACCCGTGCGCATCAACGACGTCACGTGCGCTCTGCTCGACGCGCGCTTCGATGTGGCGAGTTACCTAGGCGAGTTCTGGCTGCGCGGCGAGCGCGAGACCACGCGCGCCGTTCGCACGCTGCTCGGCAAGCCGAGCCCTTACGTCGGGCGCGACGAGGAGCTCGGCACCGTACGCAAGTACGTCGAGCAAGCGCTCAAGGGCCGCAAGCCAAAGGCCGTGCTCGTGCTCGGCGAGCCGGGCGCCGGCAAGTCACGCCTGCGCTTCGAACTCGTCGAGCGCCTCTGCCTGGAAACGCCGAAACTGAGCGTCGTCCTCGGCCGCGGCGATCCGCTCCGCGCCGGCTCGGCCTTCTCCATCGTCGGCTCCGCGCTCCGCAGCGCCGCCGGGATCGCCTCGGGCGAGCCTTTCGATACGAGCCAGGAGAAGCTCCGCGCGCTCGTCGGGACGTACCTCGGCGGCGCGGACAAACGGCGCGTGACGGAGTTCCTGGGTGAGGTCGTGGGCCTCCATTTCCCCGACGAGGGCCGGACCGAGCTCAGGGCGGCGCGCAAGGACGCAGCCCTCATGGCCGATCACATCAAGGACGCGTTCTTCGACTTCATCCGCGCGCTCACCGAGAAGACGCCGTTCCTGCTCGTGCTCGAGGAGCTCGAGGGGAGCGACGCCGCGTCCCTGAAGCTCGTGGACGCCGCGCTCGACGTGCTGCGGGATCGACACTTCGCGGTGCTCGCGCTGGCGCGGCCCGACGTTCGCAAGCGGCTGCCCGGCCTGTGGGAAGGTCGCGAGGTGCAGGACGTTCGGCTTCACCCGCTCGACAAGGACGACGCCGAGCGCATCGTCCGCAGCGCGCTCGGCTCGGAGACCCCACGCGCCGTCGTCGAGCGCATCGTCAAGCTCGGGGCCGGCAACGCGTTTTACCTGGAAGAGCTCATCCGCGCGGTGAACGAGGGCCGCGGCGGTGCTCTGCCCGAGACCGTGCTCGGGATGGTGGACGCGCGCATCGATTCGAAGTCGCTCGACGATGAGGCGCGACGGGTCTTGCGCGCCGCGAGCATCTTCGGCGAGGCGGCGTGGGAGGGAGCCCTGCGCCCGCTCGTCTTCGGCCACGACGAGCCCACGGTCTCGCTCGACAAGACGCTCAACCTGCTCTGCGATCGCGAGCTGCTCGAGCGACGGCGACACAGCCGCTTCGCAGGCGAGACCGAGTACGCGTTCCGCCATCCGCTCCTGCGCGAGGCCGCCTACGCGCGCCTCACGGACGACAACCTCCTGTTCGGCCACAGGCGCGCGGCCGAGTGGTTGCTCTCCGCAGGCGAGCGCGATCCGAGCGTGCTCGCGCTGCATTTCGAGCGCGGCGGCGATGGGCCACGCGCGGTCGGGTATTACGTGCGCGCCGCCGAGCAAGCCCTCGCCGGCGGCACCCTCGATGCGGCGATCGAGCTTGCGAAGCGGGGCCTCGACCTCGGCGCCGACGGCGAGGCCGCCGCCGAGCTCTGGGCCATCGCGACGGACGCGGAGAGCTGGCGGTCGAGCCACGCGCGGGCCTACGAGGCCGCGCGATGCGCCTTCCTCTTCGCGACGCCGGGCAGCCGGCATCACGCTCGCGCGCTCGGCGGCGCGATCCGCGCCGCGCTCGCCCAGGACAACCCGCCCGACACCGCCGGACTCTTCCAGCGGCTCCTGCACGAGCGCCCCGCGCCCGACGCGGTCCTCGCGCTCTCCTGGGCCTTCCGCGCCACCATCGACTCGCTCCTCGATCACGACCCGGCCGCGGCCCTGCCCTACCTCGATCGCATGAAACACGTCACGGCCGCCGCGGCCGAACGAGAGCCCGCCGTCGCCGCGTGGACGCTCCACACGAGCGCCCACTGGGCGCGCGCGGTCGAGCAGGACCCCTGGGTCGCCCTCGAGCTCGATCGCGAGAGCGTCCTGCGCTTCAAGACGATCGGGGACCACCGCTATCTCCCCTACGCGCGCGTGCACGTCGGCCTCGATTGCTTGCTCCTCGGCGCGCACGAGATCGCGGACGCCGAGCTCCGCGAGGGCCTCAAGGATCAACCCGAGGAAAGCCTGACGTCGATCGTGGGCAACACGTTCGCGGCGCTGCTCAACCTGGAGCGCGGGGCCCTCGTCCCGGCGCGCGAGATGGCAAACGACGTGGCCACCCTGGCGGAGTCGCGGGGCGAACGGCTCGCCGCTCGGAGGGCGCGGATCGTCGAGGCGCGCGCGAGCATCGCGCTCGGCGAGCTCGACGCGGCGGAGCGGACCCTCGACGCGCTCCATGCCTCTGCCGCGCCGCCTGGCGCGCTCCTCGGCGTGCGCGCGGCGTTTTTCCTCGCCGCGAAGAAACCCAAGGAGACCCTGGTCCTCGTCAATCGCGCGCTCGCCTTGCGCCCGTCCCGAGGTCCTGGCCCCGCCCCGGCCCCGCCCGAGATCACGCTCGTCCGCGTCGAGGCGCTCCTTCTTTCGGGCGCGCACCAGGAAGCGCGTGCGACGCTCTCCGCGGCCCGGGCCGACCTCCGTGCGCGCGCCGCTTCCATCGAGGACGACGAGCTCCGGCAATCGTTCCTCGAGCGACGCTCAGCGCATGCCCGCACCCTCGCGCTCTGCGAGGAGTGGCTCGGGGAGGACGATCAGCCGCGAGGCGTGATCATCCGCCCCACGCCGTGAGGCACGCCGCCTCTGCCACGTCGCAGAACTCGCGCTGGATTTGCCCCAGCGTCGCGTCCTGCGAGAGCAGCTCCGGCTCGAGCTCCTTGTAGAGCCTCTCCACCACGGGCACGGCTGCCTCCGCGGCTTCGAGCACGCGCGTCGAAAGCTCTGCCTTCGGCGCCGTGGCCGCGACGAGGATGTCGCGCGCGGGATCAATGAACACCGGCCCCACGTGCGCGATCGACTTCTCCAGCGTCGCCAGCACCTCGCCCACGTGACGCTCCACGCCGGCCCGACGCTCTCGCGCGAGCTGCCTGAGCGCCTCCTCGCGGCCTTGTGTCGCCGCGACCTCCGCGCTTTGCACCATCGCCGTCACGTGCTGCCGCTCCACGCCGATCTGCTTCATGCGGTTCAGCACCCGCACGGCCTCGTCCTTCTGCCGCCGCATCTCGGCCTTGAGCGCTTCCATCCGCTCGCCCACGCCGATCTTCGCCTGCTGCAGCGACCCGAGCGCCCGGCGCGCGTCGTCCGCGGACACCGCCCGTGACGGCCGCGACGCCCCGAGCTTCGTCCCGATCTCCCGGATCGTGAGCTCCAGCGTCGCGAGCTTGCTTTGCGCCTCCACGATCTGCCGCTCGAGCAGGCTCTGCTTTGCCTGCTCCGTCTGCACCTCGACCGACACACTCGAGTGATCGATCTGGAACTGGTGCAGCGCCGCGAGCCTCTGCCCGTACGCCGCCTGCTGCGCCGCCTTCTGCTCCTCCATCGTGGCGATCTTCGACCTCCACTCGTCCTTGCCGAAGAGGACGGGCTCGTCCTTGCGTGTCTCCACGAGCTGCATCTCGAACCCCTGGAGGTCCGCGGACCTTCGCCGGAGCTCGTCCTCCAAGAGCTTGATGGCCGCCTCGATCTGCCGCTGCCGCGACAGCACCGCGCCCGCGCCCTCGACCCGCGCCGCGCGTTGCGAGACGAGCCCGTCGAGCTCGACCTGCGTCCCCTCCGCGTGCTGCGCCGCGACGGCGAGATCCAGGATCGCGTGTGCGATCGTGATCTCCTGCCCGATCTCGGCGTCCTTCATCTGCACCGCGGCCATCTCCCCTTCGAGACGCGCCGCGGCCGTGGACACGGCGTCCCGCGCGCGCCCGAGCTGGATCTCCTCCTCGGAGAGCGACATGACGCTCGCGCGCGCCTGCGTGAGCTCGGACGATCCCGCCGGCGGCACCGTCACGAGCTCGGGCGGTAGCTCCTTCGTGATCGGCAACGTGTCGGGCCACGACGCGGTCGGCTCGGCGTTGACGAACCCGTAGAGGTTCTGGATCGCCTTGCGCAGGAACGGCAAACACGTCTGGTAGACGTGATCGAGCTTGGCCGCGTACTTGCGGTACTCCTCGGCTGCGGTCTCGGCGTTCGACAGATCCGGGAAGGGCACGGCGCGTACGGCGTCGATCGTCTGCTTTGCCCGCGTCCCCACGGTCTCTGCCATGGGACCAAACGCCGCCATCTTCTCGGCCCGCTCGGCGGAGGCGCGGGCCTCCTCCTCGGCACGAAGACGCGCGGCCGCGCCTCGCGCGGAGTTCGGCAGATCCCGGAGATCGGCGAGCCTGGTGCGTTGCGCGAGGATCTCGTTTCGCGCCGATGCGACGAGCGCCTGCACGCGCGCGAGGTTCTTGTTGTCCTCGCCCTGGAAGCCGAACCGACCGGCCACCTCGTAGATATCGTTCAGATCCGAAAGATCCTTCTCGTCCACGGGCCGCCAGATCGCGGCCAGCGCCTCACGGGAAGGCTCCGGATCCTCCAGCGCGGCGACGAGCGGCGCATGAGCCACGGGCGCGAGCGGTTCGGCGAGCGGGGTGAGCGCGTCCTTCGCGACGAGGTGAACACGCTCCAGGTTTTGGAAGGCCACGCCGAGCTGGTTCACGACCGTCTGGTAGAACCGCACGTAACTCGAGAGGCGCACGAGATCGTAGGCCACGGGTCAAGCTCCTGCCGTCGCGGATTTCGTCGCGACAGGCTTCTGCGGTTCCGCTTTGGGTGCCGGGGCGCGTTCGCCGCCGAAGAGCTCCTCGAGCGCCTCGATGTCCGCGCGCGCCCGCTCCTTCTCCGCCTCGATCGCGGCGAACTTGTGCGGCCAGATCAGCGCGCATTCGCTCCGCACCCAGCGCCTTAGCGACTGCTCTCCTTCGCGATCGAGCCACGAGTCGTGCACCGTACGCACCGCCTCCTCGTGGTACTTCTGCAAGCCGCGCGGGTGCTTCGCGAGCGCCTCGAGGAAATCGCAGATCCGCTCCACGTCCACGCGGACCCGCGCGATCATCTTCGACCAGTCGCGCCCCGTGCCCGGCGGCGCTTGCGCCCCTGCCGCGCCGGGGGCGGTTTGCACAGCGCGGGCCGGGGGTTTGGGGGCAGAGCCCGGCATGCCGGGCGAGCCCCCATCGTTGGGAGGTGGCCGTACGACGGGCATCGCCGCGCCCACCGTGGGAAACCCTCCGATCGCCGGAGCCGGCGCTGCCCCCGGAGCTCCCGCTGCGGCCGCATTTCCATCGGGTTTGTCCTCTCCGAACCCGAGCCTCGCCTTCACCGAACCGATGACCCCGCTCGCCCCGGCGGCGGCCCCGGTCGTCGTCGCTTGCGCCTTGTCGGCGATCCCCATCCCGAAGAACTGCTCGAGCCCACGCATCTCGCGCTCGCGGATCTCCCGATCGTACGGATCGGTCGCGTCGAGGATGTCCACGATCTGCCGCGCGAAGTACCGCGAGAGCACCTCGAACGCGACGTCCGCCTTGGCCATCTCCTGGTTCTGGTACCGGACCACGCTCTCCGACACGTGCCCCGATCGCCCGAGCGCGTCGATCCGCTCGATGAGGGATTTCCCGCCCGGCAGGAGCACCTCCATCCGACCGCCCTCGTACATCGCCGCGATGAACATCTCGTGCAGCATCCGCTCCACGCTCTCGCGCGCCGTGTTGCGGAAGTCCTCGCCGAGCCCTGCGATCCGCGACGCCACCCGCTCGCGCATCTGCTTTCGCATCTCGATCTCGACGGCCGTCTCGTTCATGAGCCCCGGGCTCGGCATCTGCCGCCGCTTCGCCTCCGCCTCCTCGGGCGTGAGCCGCGCGAGCAGATCGCTCCGGATCTGATCGATCCGCACGTCCGCGCGTTCGGCGCGGGCCGACCGCTGGTGGTCGCTCATCTCGAAGTCCATGAACGACGACATGCGGTTTCTGATCTCGGGCAAGAGCCCCGTCGGATCCTCGCCCGACCGTACGTGCTCGTAGTGCAGATCGAAGACCTGCTCGGCGCGCCTGTCGAACTCCCGATCACTGAGCCCGTCCTTCACGGTCACGAGCACGCCGCGGAGGAGCGCCTCGACCTCGCCGAACTCGCTCGTGATCGCCTGCGTGACCTTGCGATCGAGCGCCTCCACGTCGGTCGACAGGTACCGCTCCACCGCGTCCTTCAGCTTGTCGAGCCCGTTCACGGGCGACGTCGCGCTGAAGAAGTCCATGAGCTGGCGCGCGACCGGGTGCTGCGTGTCGACGCCCTGGTGCACCCACACCTTCGAGTACGGGAAGATGCGATCGACGCCTTGCTCGCGGAAGTTCCGCGCCGCGAGCGACCAGTGCCAGTTGCCGTTCTCGTCGGCGTGGTCGAAGAGATCCACCTTCGTCAGGACCACGAAGATCCGGTCCTTCAGCGAGATGCTGCGATCGGCGGTCTGCGCCATGCGGAGCAGCTCGATCTCGTTGCGCACGAGCGAGGGCCGCGTGACGTCTTTCACGAAGATCGTCACGTCCACGTCATTGGCGAGCGCATCCTCGGTGTCGCGCCGCGCCTTGTCCGAGGGCGCGTCGATGCCCGGGAGATCCATGAGCTCGACGCCTGGCATCGCGCCCTCGACGGGGATCATGACCGTGACGATCTTGACCGCGCGCACGCCCGGATAAGGCCGGTTGCCGTTCTTCGTATCCTTCAGCGCGATGTACGGCCGGATCTGCTCGGCCAACGCGTCGAGGCTACTCGCCGTGATCTTCTCGGCCGGTCTGCCGAGCCGCGCCTTGATCTCGGAGAGCCCCGCGCTGATGTCCACGAGCTCGGCGAGCGCCGTCTGCTCGCGCCTTCCTGCGCGATCCGGATCGTCGACCTCGTAGCCCTCGCGCGCCTTGAAGCTCGCCTTGAGCCGGAGGATCTCGGCCTGGTTCAAGCCCTGCCAGCGCTCGACGCTGCCCGGCTCGAGCGCGTCGAAGTAGCTCTGGATCCGGGCCTTGAAATCGGCCTCCTGGTAATACGTGACCGTGGCGGCGAACTGTCCCGCCTCGCCCGGCTCGATGACCGTCGTGCTCCAGGTGCAGCGTTCGGCCTCGCTCGGCAGGAGCTTCTCGCTCTTCAACCAGGCGGAGAGGAAGGCACTTTTGCCCTGTTTTTCGAGGCCAACGACGCCGATCTTGACGACCCCCTTGGCGAGGCGCTTCTCGCGATCGAGGGCGCGTCCGCGGAGGTCTTCGAGCTTGCCGCGGATCTGGCGGAGCTGGCGGGCGTTGTCGCTCTCGGGCTGGAAGTAGCTGGCGAAGCGGTCGCAGAGCTGCCGGTAGCGCAGGACCTTGTCGGCGATCCTGCGAAGCTCACGCGCGTTCTCCTTGCGACCCTCGGGGCTCCACATGGGGACATGGCAAGCCATGCGGCGCGTGGGTGTCAACAGGGATGAGCGGGCCCGGGCAGAAGCGGGGGGGCCGGCCACCTTCGGGCTGACCACGACGATTCGATCGGCGGTACATTGCCGCGCATGGAAGCCCCGCCCTCCGAAGCCCTGGTGAGCACGACAGAACACGAATCTTGGCAGCTCGAAATGCAGCTCCGCCACGCCGCCGCCGAAGGCCAATACGAGCTCGCCGCGCCCCTCGCCGAGCGGCTCCTCGAGATCCAGGAATCCTCGCTCGGCGCCGATCATCCCACGACGCTCCTGACGGCCGCCGGTCTCGCCGAGAGCTACATTCACCTCTCGCAATGGAGCCGCGCGGAGGAGCTCCTCGGTCGGGTCGTCCGCGCGCGTGAAGCCAGCGTGACCGACGATCCGGCGGCGCTCGCGAACGCGCTCACCCAGCTCGCCAAGCTCCACCGTCGGGCCGGCGCCCTCCACCGTGTCGAGCCGCTGCTGCGACGCGCCCTCGATTTGCTCTCCAGCGCGCCCGAACGAGACTTCGACGCCTTCGCCGACATCGCGCAGAGCCTCGCCCACCTGCTCGACGATCGCGGCGCATACGCCGAGGCCGAGAGGTTCTGCCGCAGGGGCCTCGAGATCCGCGAGGAGCTTCACGGAGAGGACAGCGTCAAGGTCGCCGAGTCGCTCAACACGCTCGCGCTTTTGCGCCGTCACCAGGACGACCTCGACGAGGCCGAGCGGCTCTATCTACGCGCGATCAGGATCATCGAGTCCCGCGAAGGGCACCAGCACAGGAGCCTCATCATTAAGCTCACGAACCTCGGGCTCCTCTACAACGAACGACGCGATCCGACGCGAGCGGCCGCGGTGCTCGGGCGGGCGCTCGCCATCCTCGAGGCCACCGATGCCCCGCCCCTCGAGCTGTCGGCCGCCGTCCTCGACAACCTGGCGACGAGCCGCGAGCTCCTGGGTGACGACGCCGAGGCCCTCGCGCTCGCGCGCCAATCCCTCTCGGTCCGGGAAACGCTGCTCGGCCCCGATCACCCCGACGTGGCCATAAGCCTCAACAACCTGGCGATCAAGCTCGATCTGAAGCCCGAAGGGCGCGTGGAGGCCACGGCTCTCCTGCGCCGCGCCATCTGCGTCCTGGAGGCGGCGCAGGGCCCTTCCCACCCGCTCCTCGGGCAGATGCTGCACAACCTCGCCACCCTCCGTTTCGCCGCCGACGACCTCGA